>CAXSEW010000451.1:0-4105 GCA_964236185.1 uncultured Nakamurella sp.
GGTGGCGGACTTCGAGCCGGTGACCGTGGATGAGGGCCGGAGGGTGGTGCCGGTGAACGTCGAGGGTGGCGGTGGTGCCGCCGACACCGGCGACACGGAACCTGAAATAACAATGGTGGCTGACAGAACAGCCAAAATCCTGACGCGGATCTTGCTCACACCGCTCCCTCGTCTGGGCGAACGGACCCGATCGGTGTCCGGTTCAACGCACGGTAACGTCACATACCGTTCACAGCTACCCCCCAAGCGCTACTCACGGGAGAAAATTCTCCATGCTGGACGACGAAGCGACGACAGAAGGTGAGATACGGATGCGCGGGCGGCTGACCGGCGACTCGGTCGAGGGCGGCGGAACCTTCCTGCTGCAGCCCGACGGCAGGCGCTTTGAACTGGTCTTCCCTGCTGGGGTGGACGTCCCCGATGCGCCTGCTGATGCCCTCGTGCTGGTGACCGGTCGGCTCGCGCCCGAGATGGCCTCGTTCCGACAGCAAGGTCGGATGTTCGTGGTCACCTGTATCGAGCTCGACGAGGGACGGTCGTCTTAGTTGCTGGCCCCGGGTGCGGATCTCGCCTTTTATTGCCGGTAGGTGGTGCGGGCGGTGGCGGTCACGGTGCGGTGCAGGGTGGGGGAGCCGAAGAGGGCGCCGAAGGTGATGGGGTTGTCGGTGGAGCAGGTGAGGGTGAGAGTGTCGCCCTGTTGTTGGAGGCTGGTGGTGGCGTTGCTGCCGCGGGTGGCGAGGTAGGCGGCGGCTGCGTCGCCGGCGGCGCCGGTGTCGGGGTTGTCACCGGTGAGCGTGCCGGCTGCGGTGGCGACGGCGCCGTCGCAGAGGTGTTGGGTGCGTTGGCCGGCCAGGAATGCCGATCCGGCTGCGGTGATGCCGGCGGCCAGGATGAGGAGGCAGAGCATCATGCCGATGACCAGCGGGGTGACCGACCCGGAGTCCCGGTCTGGGTCGTCGAGGGCGCGCGGGCGCATGCGGTTCAGTTACCTTCGCGGAGTTCGCTGATGTGGATGGTGTAGACGCCGGTGGCGGTGTTGTTGCTGCCGGTCACGATGGTGGGGATCCCGGGCAGGGTGAGCGTGGTGGTGATGCAGAGGTCGTAGACGTCGCCGGGAGCCAGCGACGGGACGACGGTGTGGTCGGTGGTGCATGCGGCGCCGGGGCTGACGAATTGCAAAGTGATGTTGCCGCTGGGAATGTGCTGGTCCTCCAGGTCGATCGCGGCGATCTGTCGGGCGCGGGCGATGCCGTCGTCGATGGTGGGTGCGGTGTCGATGGCTCGTCCGGCGTCGCGGGCGGCCTGGGTCACAGCGAGGGTCGCGGCCTGGATGCGGATGAGGCTGATCAGCAGGTAGATGATCGGGATCAACATCAGCACGGCGAGGAAGACGACCTCGATGATGGCGCGTCCGGCGTCAGCGTCGGTTCGGTGCTGGTCGTCGGTCCGGCCGGTGTCGTCGCGGCCTGGTTCGACCGGCCCGAACCAGTCCGGCCGGGACCAGCACCGGCGGATCATGGGGTGCCTTCTTTGACGGAGTGTCCGGTGACGGTGATGTCGGGCATGACGCCGTCGAGGAGGCTGACGATGCCGGGGGTGCGCATCCGGCAGCTGACCTGCACCAGCAGTCCGTCGCCGCTGGAGGTGCAGATCAGGGTGTTGCTGGTGCTGGCGGCGATGCTGCCGTCGAGCAGTTGGGCGACGCGGCCGGGAGCGGCAGCGGGGTCGATGTCGGCGTTGGCGATGTAGCGGGCGGTATCGGCGGCGGCGGAGGTCAGCAGGGTGCGGGAATACGCCCAGAAGCCGACGGACACCAACCCCAGGAACAGCAGCAGCAACAGGACCAGGACCATCGCGAACTCCGCGACCGACGATCCGGCGTCGCGGCCGTCGTCGCCGTGGCTACCGCGGCTCAGGTCTTGCCGGCTCCGGAGACGGAGTCGAACGCGTTTTTGACGGCGGTGGTGACCTGTTCGCGGAACACCGCCAGCAGCGCGATGACCACGATGGCGGTCATCACCGTGATCATCACCCAGCCGGGGACGTCGCCCCGGTCCGATTCGTCGTCGGAGCGCTTGGACGCGGCGGCGACGCGGTCGGCGACTGTGAGCAGGGCAGCGGTGAGCCAGACCTGCAGTTGGGTGAAGCTGCTCCGGGGCATTGGTTTCTCCATGTGTGGTGGTGGTCGGTCGAGGTGGTGCGGTCATTGGGATACGGCGGTGATGGCGATGAGACCGGGGTAGAGCGCGAAAAGAATGGTGATCGGCAGGACCAGGAATACAACCGGCACCATCATGGCGATTTCCTTTTTACCGCCGGATTCCATCAGTCGGCGTTTCCCCAGGGCGCGGACGTCGGCGGCCTGCGCGCGCAACACGTCGGCCAGTGGGGTGCCGCGTTCGATGGCCACGGCCATTCCGTCGAGGAATCGGGAAAGTGGTTCCAGGTTGGTGCGGTCCCGCAGGTTGGTCAGCGCCACCAGCAGCGGCGTCCCGGACCGGGTGTCGGCCAGTATTCCGGTCAACTGGTCGACCAGGTGACCGTGGGCCAGCCGGGAGATGCGTTCGACGGCGCCGACCGGTCCTTCGCCGGCGGTGACGGCCAGCGCCAGCATCTCGGCGACCACGGGAAATTCGGTGAGGATTTCGGCGTCGCGTTTTGCGACCACCTGGCCGAGCCACCAGTCGCGGGCCAGTACCCCGCCGATGGCGCAGGCGGCGATCAGCAGCACCAGGGTGATGGGATTGGTCTGCCCGAACACCACTGCCAGCAGTCCCAGCGCGAGCCCGGCAGCGGTGGCGATCGCGCCCCACAGCACCTGGTCGACCCGGAACTGCTCGACTGTCATCGGCGAGTCCAGTGAGTCCAGCCGACGCCGTACCGACGCCTGGCCGCCGACGATCCGGTCGATCATCTTCACTGCGTCAGCGATCAGCGGCGCGGTGAGCCGGCCCAACGCGCTCACGGTGTTCGGTTGGCTGCGTAGCAGCAATTGGGATTGGTTGGTGCTGTCAGCCAGGTACGGCGCGATCCGGTCGGCCAGCGTCCGGCGCCGCAGGGGTGGGGACGCCAGCACGGCCAGCACCAGCCCGGCGGCGCCGACGCCACCGACCAGTCCGCCGATGAGGAAAAGGTTCACCGCAGCACCCTTTTGTCCTCTGGCAGCCGGCCGATCCGGATCATCAATCGATAGGCCAGCAGCGACAACGCCGCGCCTACCAGCAAGATCACCGTGCCGGTCGGGGTGTCGTACGCCGCCAGCGTCTCCTTCTGCGTGGCCAACAGGATCAACACCAACCACGGCGCGCACACCGCCATCCGGGCAGCGTTGACCGACCAGGACTGCCGGGCCATCAGTTCGGCGCGGGTGCGCGCGTCGTCGCGGAGGAACGAGGACAGGGTGGTGAGCAGTCGACCCAGATCGGTGCCGCCTACCTCGCGGGCAACCCGCATGGATTCACAGACCCGGTCGCCGACGGGATCGGCGAGCGCAGCCTTGAGGCGGTCGAGGCTGTCGTTGAACCGTCCGGTGGTGCGGTAGTCGGTGCCGAAGTGTCGGAATGGCTCCCGCAGCTGTTCGGGTCCGCGGATCCCGATGGCGGACAACGCCTCTGGTAGTGACAGGCCCGCCCGCACGCCGGACGTCAGGTTGTCCACCACCTCCGGCCACAGCTCGCGCAGATCGGACTGGCGCCGATGCCGCAACCTGGTCACGAGCAGTCGGGGTACGGCGGTGGCGAAGGCCGCGAAGATCAGCGAGACCGACCAGGACTGGGTCAGTACCACGCCGATTAGAGCGACGAGCAACGCCGACAAGCCCTGCAGGGCGACCAATTGGTTGGCGGTGATGCTGGGCAATCCTGCTTGCGCCAGTTCTTCCCGAAGGCGGTCGCGGCGGACCTGCGGCTTTGCCGCCTGCGGTCGGCGATGTAGTCCCTGCCAGACCAGCAGCACGCCGATACCCAGCAGCAAGCCGACGAACGCCCCCACAAAACCCCCCGGTCACCCACGTCGAATCGCCCCGGGGGATAACGTATCGAACGATCGGCCAGAAACAAATTGCAAATTCATTGCGTTGAGCTTGGGTAACGCTCTGCAGCGGGAG
>CAXSEW010000452.1:0-4060 GCA_964236185.1 uncultured Nakamurella sp.
CTGGTACACGGGCGTCTTCGGCAGCGCGCGGGCGATTCCGGTGGAGAACTTCTTCACATCCGACGCCAGCAGGGACCTGGACCTGGCGGCCGTGATCGAGTGGTCGGCCGAGGTGCAGTGGCTGCGGTGCAGCAGATGTCCGACGCCGACCGTGCAGAACCCGTTGGAGTCGTTGTAGGGCTTGAGCCGCGAGCCCTCGAACGTGGTCAACATGGTGAGGCCCTTGCTGGCCATCGACAGGTCCTTCGCGAGGTGTCGCTTCGCCGAGGTCGTCGGCGCCGCGCAGTCCGGCGCGACCCGCCCGTCGGATCCGGTGTAGATGAAGACGTCGGCGACATAACCGCCGGTCGACAACTTGTCCCACAGCCGGCTCGTCCCGTAGGTGCCCTTCTCCGACGTGCCCGAGGTCTGACAGGTGATCGACACCGCGGTGCCGTTGCGCAGCTGCCGCAACGCCGATTTCGCCGAGCTCGGCCCGCTCCGCACCGTCAGATCTGCGCCTGCCGTGTGCACCTTGCCGGGCGCAGCGGTCGCGGCCTGCGCAGTCGACACGCCCAGCAAACCGGCCATCAGTACGACAATCATCATCAGTCCGGCGACCGCACGGCCGCTGGTTCGAGTTGGCTTCATGACAAGCTCCTGTCGGTGGTTTAAATTGGCCGGGTGCGCCGCGGCACGAGCCGGCCGGGTGCGAGCCGAGGTCGGGCGACGAAGGTCGGTGGAATGCAAGGATCGGACCGGGCCGACGGATCTGTCACCGGCAGCCCCTGCCCCTGCGCCAGCACCGCGCTCTTCCTGGTCTCCTATGCCGACGAGAACTACGAATTCGCGGCCGGCGATCGCCGGCGATTCGGCCGCGACGACGAGGCCTGCGAGATCCCCATCTGGGAGGAAGTGCGGCGGGTCAGCGTGTCGAAGATCGCGGGCGTGCTGTGGTGCATGGATGGCGAGCTGTGGGTGCGCAACCTGTCGACGGCCCACGAACTGACGGTCAGCACACCAGGCTCGGCCCCGCACTTCCTCCCGGTGCGCTCACCGGGCGAAGCTGGTGCCGCCCGCTCGGTTCCGGTACCACTCGCCACCATCTCGGCACCCAGTACCGGGCCTTGGATCATCACCGCCCGACGGCTGGTGGATGCGGCCCCCGACGGAACGCCAGGGTCGGGAACGTCGTCCGACGAGGGTGAGCCGACCACCAGAATCTCTCGTGCGCCGGAGCGGTTGCTGCCCGTCGCCGTCGCCCTGTGCGCTCCGCTGTTCTCCCAGGATCAACCGCCGGCCACCTACGACCAGGTCGCGGCGGAGCTGGGCGTGACCCGACGCCAGGCGCGCCGCCGCGTCGACGATCTGTGCGCGCACTACCGGACGCAGCACCCGGGCCTGTTGTCCGGCGATCCACGCTCGACCGAACCGGCCTACGCCGAGCTGGCCAGGCTGCTGGTTCGCCGGGGCGCCGTCACCGGCCTCGACGTGGAGCGGCTGAGGGGAACCGGATGAGCATCGAGAACCACGACCAGGCGGTGACCCAACCACTGCCCCGGGTTCCGTCGGAATTCGTCGCGATCGGTCCACCGCTGGCCCGCGGCGCGAGCGCAGTGGTGTGGCGTGCCCGCAACCGGGTCACCGGTCGGGACGTGGCACTGAAGGTGTGGCGCTCGCCGCTGCTCACCGAACAGCAGCGCAGCCACTTCGAGGCCGAGTCGAGGCGTCACCTGGACCTGCCGGAGCATCCGCACATCGTTCGCTGGCTCTGGGCGGCTGCACCCGCCGACGGGCCACCGTGGCTGGCCACTGAATTGCACGGCGGGTCGCTCGGCGAGCATCTCCGCCGGGAGGGGCCGTACCCACTGGCAACCGGGTTGGTCATCGCGCTCGACCTGCTGGACGGCCTGGCCGCGATGCATCACCGCGACCTGGTGCACCGCGACGTCAAGCCCGACAACGTGGTGGTCACCGCCGGCCGCGCTGCGCTGTGCGACCTCGGCGTCTCCGTGCGGGTGACGGATCACGGGGGCGACCGCGCCGCCGGCACCCGGCCGTACCTGGCACCGGAGCTGACCGACGGCAATCCGGATGCCACCGCCGATTTCCGCAGCGACGTGTATTCGGCGGCCCGGACCATCCGCCAGACACTGGGCACCGACGTGCCCCTGACTGTGGACCAGCTGCTGACCAGAGCGCAGTCGACCGCCCCGGCGGACCGTCCGGAGGACGCCGGCGATTTCGCCGCCAGGCTGACCAGGGTCACTGCCGACCTCGGCTTCGGTTTCCGGCCGGGCGCGGCCGGAGCACCGGCTGAAGATCAGGCTGCCCGGCGGCTGCGTCCCGGGCACCGACTGCCCCGCCGAAGGGTGAGCATCGGGCTGCTCACCGCCGCACTGCTGCTGATCGGCGCCTGCGCCGCTGTGGCGGTACTCCGTAGCGGGACGCCAGCGACCGCATCGTCCGCGACCACCATCGGGCAGACGACCGCGAGCCAGCAGACGCGGCTGCCGGTGCGCAATGCAGCGGGTGTCCCTGCCCTCCCGGCCGCCGGCGTGGCTCCGGACATCGACGCCTACGGTCATCCGGTACTGCTCGACCGCCGGCCTGACGTTGGTCGGTGCCACGGCACCACGGGTCCCGGCGCCAGCATCGACCAACAGGTCGGCGGCGTCACCGTAGCCACCACCACGTTGTACCGGGACCGGTCGGCCGGCAAGTTGTGCGCCTACTTCCGCAAGGCGGGCAGTGACATCACCTACGACAGGTCCACCTAACTGGCGCTGTCGTTGTGCAACAGTGCCGGCGAATGCGACTCGGACTGGTACACGTACAAGTGGTGGGCAGGGCCGGTGGAGGTCGACGACACTCCCGGTTGCGCCAGCTTCCGGGTATCCATGACGGATCTGGCCGGCACTCGCTGGGTGGTCAGGGATGCGGTCGGCTCGATCGGCTGCTGAACACCCGCACCAACCGGCGTCAGCGACGTACCGGTGCCCGCGATGCCCGCGGTTTCGGCTGGCACACCGGGCAGTAGAAGGAGGACCGGTTCATGAAGGCGTCGCGGCGGATGGCCGTACCACAGCGGGGACACGGCCGACCTTCCTGGCCGTAGGCCGAGAGCGAGCGGTCGAAGTATCCCGAGTCGCCGTTGACGTTCACGTACAGCGCGTCGAACGACGTTCCGCCCACGGCCAGGGCCTGCGTCATCACCTCGGTGGCCGCTGACAGGACCCGGCGCACGACCGGCCGGCTGAGCGCTGCGGTGGACCGCGCGTAGTTGACCTTGGCGCGCCACAGCGATTCGTCGGCGTAGATGTTGCCGATCCCGGAGACCACGGTCTGGTCCAGCAGCGCGCGCTTGAGCTCGGTGTTCTTGGCCCGGATGCGCGCCACCACCAGCTCCTGGTCGTAAGCGGGATCGAGCGGATCGAGCGCGATGTGTGCGATCGGACCGGGCAACTCCGCCTCACCGGGCAGGAACGACATGCCGCCGAAGGTGCGCTGGTCCAGGAAGTGGATGTCCGGTCCGCCGTCGGTGAAGGAGAACTTCACCCGCAGGTGCGGATGAACGGTGGCGGTCGCGGTAGCGGGGTCGCTGCCGGTATCGGGGATGCTGCCGGTCTCGCTGCCGGCGGCCCCGACCCGGAACTGGCCGCTCATCCCCAGATGGGCGAGCAGCGCGTCATCGTCGTCGAGCACGAACCACAGGTACTTCCCGCGACGGCGGATGTCCAGGATCTGGTGTCCGGCGACGGCTGACTGGAAGTCGGCACGGCCGGGCAGATGACGTCGGATCGCACGGTCGGACAGCACCGTGACGGCAGAGATACGGCGTCCCACCACGTGTTCGGCCAGCCCGCGGCGGACCACCTCGACTTCTGGGAGTTCAGGCACCGGAGCGGTCGGGAGCCTTGGAGCCGGCCGCCTCCAAGGCGGTGAAGGCGGCGGAGGCTGCCTGCTGTTCGGCTTCCTTCTTCGTCCGGCCCGACCCGGTCCCCCGTTCCTGTCCGCCCAGCAGGACTGCGGCGGCGAACATCTTGGAGTGGTCGGGACCTTCCTCGGTGACCCGGTATTC
>CAXSEW010000453.1:0-4038 GCA_964236185.1 uncultured Nakamurella sp.
CGCCGCCGCCACCCCGACACTCCGGTCCGCGGTCTCCTCTGCGACCACCTCCGGGTCGACCTGCCCGTCAGCGCCGCGACCCGCCCCGGCCTTGTCCACCAACGCCGCCACCAAAGCGGTGACGTCGGCGCACCGGTTCGGCCGGCCCAACTCCGCCAACAACCGCACCTGCAACCCGTTCACACGCGCCAGCAGCCGCTCCGCGGCGATCACCGCGTCCACCAACTCCGCCGCCGACAACTCAACCGGCCGGGCCGCGGCGAGCACAGTCAGGGTGTCCACCCCGGGCAGGACAGAAGCGGCGGAACGGCAATCCAACACAATCCCACCCCCCCGGTATCGTTCAAACGTATGTGCTAAGTATAGCCTGCTGACCCCGACGAGACAACACCTATTGCGAGCAAATATGGCTGGTGTAAACAGGTCTCGCCGCGCTCACATCGAAAGTTATTGCGTCTTGGAAGACTGTAGCCGCAGGCACCGACAGTCGGTCAGGACGACAGATCGGGCGGGCTCGTCGGTCCTTCATGGCAGCACGTCGCCGACCACCGCGCCCCCATCAAGCACGCTCCAGCGGCCACGGTCCAAGCCAAAACCCGTCTCTCGCGCCTTGTTACGGTCGGCGTGATACGGAGAAGAACACAGGGCCGACCGATCGACTACGGCTTCGGCCGGTTCCGACAGCATGTCGCCGACCGACGCGAAGGCTAGGAAGTCCGATCAGGGAAGTAGAAATCTGGCTGGTCACCCGGCCGGATACCAATGGCGGCCAGGTCGTCGATGCTCATGTGCCCAGTCCTTCGGCATGACCCTGGAGCTTCCGTCCGGGACGGTGATCACCTCACCGGCACGAGGGCCCGAGCCCGACGCGCGGCGCGCCGAGAACCACGACAGCACAGCACGTCGACGGCCAATCGGGGTTCTCATTCCGACACGCTAGCGATTTCCAGCAACCGATGGTCGAAAGGTGCCGGACCAGAAATGCCAGGCCGACCGGCTAGACCCTCAGTTCCTCGGCGGCCAGCTGCCCGCAGGCAGCGGCGATCTCCTGGCCGCGGGTGTCGCGGACGGTACACGCAACGCCCTGGGCCCGGACCCGCCGGACGAACTCGTCCTGCACCGGCTTCGGTGAGGCGTCCCACTCACTGCCGGGCGTCGGGTTGAGCGGGATGAGGTTGACGTGCACCAACTGGCCGAGGTGCTCGCGGAGCAGCGCGCTCAGCATGTCGGCCCGCCACGGCTGGTCGTTGATGTCCCGGATCAGCGCGTACTCGATGGACACCCGACGGCCGGTGGTGTCGGCATACGCCCGTGCCGCGCGGAGCACCTGGTCGATCTTCCAGCGGTCGTTCACCGGCACCAGGGTGTCGCGCAGCTCGTCGTCCGGGGTGTGCAGCGAGACGGCCAGCCGCACCTGCATCTTCTCGGCGGTGAGTCGTTCGATCGCCGGCACCAGACCGACGGTCGATACGGTGACCGACCGCGCCGAGATGCCCAGGCCGTGCGGGGCCGGCGCGGTGATCATCTTGACCGCGGCGACCACCCGCTTGTAGTTGGCCAGCGGTTCGCCCATGCCCATGAACACGACGTTGGACAGCCGGCCCGGCGCCCCCATCGCGCCATCCCGCGCCGCCCGCGCGGCCAGCCGGACCTGCTCGACGATCTCGGCGGTCGACAGGTTGCGCTGCAGGCCGCCCTGCCCGGTGGCGCAGAACGGGCACGCCATACCGCAGCCGGCCTGGGACGACACACACAGCGTCATCCTGTCCGGGTAGCGCATGAGGACGGATTCGATCAGGGTGCCGTCGTGGGCGCGCCACAGCGTCTTGCGGGTGTCGCCGTCGTCGCACGAGATGGAACGCACCTCGGTGAGCAGCTCCGGCAGCAGCGCGGCGACGAAGAGGTCACGGCCGCTCGCCGGCAGGTCGGACATCTCGGCAGCTTCGCGGGTCAGTCCACCGAAGTAGTGGCGGGCCAGCTGGTCGGCGCGGAAGGCGGGCTGGCCGGCGGCGACGACCGCCGCGCGGCGGGCAGCGGTGTCCAGGTCGGCGAGATGCGCCGGCGGCATGCCGCGGCGGGGAGCATCAAAGATGAGGGGCAGAGATTTCGTCATGACGAATCTCATTGTCCCACGGCAGGGACGGGCCGTTAGCGTCTGCAGACATGGCTTCCATCGCATCCGTCAACCTCGGCCGCGCCACCCCCGCGCCGCACCAGGACGGGGGGCCGACCGGCATCGACAAGCGCCCTGTCGACCATCCGGTGCTGGTCACGCCGCCCGGGCCCAAGCACGTCGCGGGTAGCGGTCTGGCCGGCGACGCCGTGTGCGACCTCCGCCACCACGGCGGCGACGACCAGGCCGTCTATGCCTATGCCCGGGAAGACCTCGACCGCTGGGCAGCCGAGCTGGGCACCCCGCTGAGCTCCGGATCGTTCGGGGAGAACCTGACGACCGCCGGGATCGACATCAGCGGCAGCGTGCTCGGCGAGCGGTGGGCCGTCGGCGCAGAGCTGGTGCTGGAGATCAGCGACCCGCGCATCCCGTGCCGGACGTTTGCCACCTTCCTGGGCCAGCGCGGCTGGGTACGCCGCTTCAGCCAGCGCGCGGATCCCGGCACGTACCTGCGGGTGGTGGTGCCAGGCGAGGTCCGCGCCGGCGATCCGGTCACGGTGCTGCACCGGCCTGAGCACGGAATCACGGTGCGCACCGCCTTCCAGGCGTTCACCACCGACCGGAGCCTGCTGGCGGATTTGGTCGATGTGCAGTCCCTGTCGGCCGAGGCCCGGGCCACCGTGAACAATCGCTGAATGAACGAGCCCGCGCCCCCCGGATCCTGGCAGTCGCCGATCTCCGCCGAGCAGGCGGTCAGTGCCGGCCGGTCGCTGGAGGCGGTGGCTTTCGCCGGCGACCAGGTGTGGTGGTCCGAGGGCCGGGCGGCCGAGGGCGGCCGGGTGACCGTCTGCACCGCCGGCCCGGACGGCGCTGCGGTGGAACTGCTGCCGGCGCCCTGGAACGCCCGGACCCGGGTGCACGAGTACGGCGGCACCGCCTGGTTACCGATCCCGGCCGCCAGCACCGGCAACGACACCCATGACCTGGTGTTCGTCCACTTCGCCGACCAACGGCTGTACCGCGTCACCCCGGGTAAGAATCCGCAGCCGCTGACCCCCGCACCGGAGCAACCGGCCGGACTCCGGTACGCCGACCTCCAGCTCGACCAGCGGCGCGACCGGGTCCTGGCCGTCCGCGAGACCCACCGGGGCGACGGCACCTTCGGCACCGTCGACCGCACCGTCGTCGCCATCCCGCTGGACGGCGGCGCCGCCGACGACCCGGCCGCGGTGGTCGACCTGCTGGCCGGGCAGCCGCATCAGGACTTCCTCGCCGGCCCGCGACTGTCCGCTGCCGGCGACGCGCTGGTCTGGATCAGCTGGAACCACCCGGACATGCCGTGGGACTCCACCGTCGCCCATTTCGCCCGGCTGTCCCGCGACGGCCTCCCGACCGACGTCAAGCGCATTGCCGGCGGTTCCGGTGTCTCAGTGGTCGACCCCGGCTTCCTGCCGGACGGTGCGGTAATGCTGATCAGCGACAAGAGCGGCTGGTGGCAGCCGTATCTCATCGATCCCAGGTCCGGGTTCGGCCGCGCCGTCACCGACGTCGACCAGGATTTCGCCGCGCCGCTGTGGGTGCTCGGCCGCCGGAACTGGGCGCACGTCGCGGGCGGCCGACTCCTGCTCCGCCCGAACGGGCGTCCGGCCCTGTTCGACACCTTCACCGGCGAGTTGACCGAGCTCGACCCGTCGTGGACGGCGGTGGGCGATCTGGCTGCCGACCGGACCGGAGCGATGGCGCTCGTCGTCGGCAGCGACGACCGGCCGACCGAGGTGGTGGTGATCGAGCAGGACGGCGCCCGGCGCACGCTGCGGTCGGCGTCGGACACCCCGTTGGCCGCCGGCTATGCCCCGATCCCGAGCACCAGGACGTTCGACGGCGTCCACGCCGTCCTCTACCCGCCGACCAACCCCGACCACGGG
>CAXSEW010000454.1:0-4033 GCA_964236185.1 uncultured Nakamurella sp.
TGGAGTCCTGAAGCGAGCAGCGCCGTCAAGGCACCTGTGGAACCGGAAGCTACGCAGTTCCGAACACATTGATGCGTGCGCATCTGTCGTCACAGTAGTTGCCGAGCCCCACTTCTCGCTGCAGAGAGGTGGGGTTCGGCGTTGCGGGACGGTCCGGTGGAGGCGGTTCCCTCACCTGCCGTCGGTTAGACTCCGACCCAATACCAACGCGGGCTCGATCTACGCGGGAAGAGGTGCCACACCACATGGCCGAAATGCAGGTCGAGCTGGTTGCCGTCGAGCGACAGATCTGGTCGGGACCGGCGCAGATGGTGGTGGCGCGGACCGTCGACGGCGACATCGGCGTCATGCCCGGGCACGCCCCGTTGCTGGCCCAGCTGCGTGAGGGCTTCGCCGCCAGGATCATCGAAGCGGACGGCACGGTGCAGGCCGTCGCGGTGCACGGCGGGTTCCTCTCGGTCACCAAAGAAGGCGTCACAATTCTGGCCGAGGACGCGGAGCTGAGTGAGAACATCGATGTCACCGCGGCCAGGGCTGCCTACGAGCGTGCCCGGTCCACCGGTGGCGAATCGGCCGAGACCGAGGCCGAGCTGCGACGCGCGCAGGCGGAACTGATGGCCGCCGGCGAGACCGTCTGAGCCACGGCGCCGATCGGCCCGATAACTGCTGGGAGGACAAATGATCACCGAGATCATCGGTATCGTCCTGCTGCTTGCGCTGGTGCTCTCGATCGTCGCAATCGCCGTCCGGCGATCCCTGTTGACCCGATCCGGCGGTGTCGACATGTGCTGGCGAAAGTCGTCCACCCCTGACGGTCGCGGCTGGATCTTCGGGCAGGGTCGGTACGGCGAGAGCGAGCTGGTGCTGTACCGGTCGTTCTCCCCGCTGCCGATGGCGTCGAAGGTGTTGCGCCGGGACAGACTGATTTTGGGTGACCGTCGTTCGGTCGCCGATACCGAGACCGATCTGCTGCCGGTCGGTTCGGTGGTGCTCGGCTGCCACGAAGTCCGTTCCCGACTGGAGTTGGCGCTCACCGAAGAAGCCGTCACCGGCCTGCGATCATGGCTGGAGTCGGTACCGCCGGCCACCGGCAGCCTGTTCGGCCGCCCGCACGGCGGGGTCCGAGAGGTCTGACCTGCAGGATCGGCCAGCGCGGGGAGCAATGAACCCGGGATGTACTCGTGCCGACTGGCCGCACGTGCCCACCTTTGAGCAGTGCCCGCGATAGCGCCCGCGGGCGATAGCGCCCGCGGGCGACAGCGCGCCCTGTACTGGCGCCGCCATGTCACGGCGTCAGGAGGTGCGGTCGCCGCCCGGCACCCATGGGACGTCGCCGTCCGGATTGGCCACCCGCCCCAGGATGAACAGCAGGTCTGAAAGCCGGTTCAGGTAGGTCGGAGCGAGCGGGTTGGTCCGGTCGGCCTCCACGGCCATCAGACCCCAGGCGCTGCGCTCGGCCCGCCGGGCGATCGTCCTGGCCACGTGAAGTAGGGCCCCCGCCGGGGTTCCGCCCGGCAGGATGAACGATGTCAGGTCACTGAGCGCGTCGTTGAACGAGTCACAATCGGCTTCCAGGCGGTCGATGTATTCCTGGGTGACCCTCAGCGGCGGGTACTGCGGATCCGGCGTGATCGGCGTCGCGAGATCCGCGCCCAGGTCGAACAGCTCGTTCTGCAGGCGCACGATGGTCGCCGCCACCGGCGGCGGCGGAGCGCCGAGCGCCATCACCACGCCCAGCGCGGCGTTGGTCTCGTCGCAGTCGGCGTAGGCGATCAACCGCGGGTCGGTCTTGGCCACGCGGGAGAAGTCGGAGAGTCCCGTCGTCCCGCCGTCGCCGGTGCGGGTATAGATACGGGTGAGATGTACGGCCATCTGCGCAGCGTACGCACCGGCGGGCGGGCAGCCGGCCCCTCCAGGTGGCATTAGGCTGCCAGCCGTGGATGATCGCTTCCAGGTGACCGGTGGCGCCCGCCTTTCGGGCGAGGTGTCGGTCGCCGGTGCCAAGAACAGCGTGCTGAAGTTGATGGCTGCCGCGCTGTTGGCCGAGGGCACCACGGTGATCACCAATGCCCCCGAAATCCTGGACGTGCCGCTGATGGCCGATGTGCTCCGGGGGCTGGGTTGCGAGGTGCAGCTGTCGGACGACACCGTGCGGATCACCACGCCGGCGCAGCTGTCCTACCTGGCCGACTTCCCAGCGGTCGGGCGGCTCCGGGCCTCGGTCTGCGTGCTGGGACCGCTGATGGGGCGATGCCACCGCGCGACGGTGGCACTGCCTGGCGGTGATGCCATCGGATCCCGTCCGCTGGACATGCACCAGAAC
The DNA here is from genome assembly GCA_964236185.1 of uncultured Nakamurella sp. GTDB lineage: Bacteria > Actinomycetota > Actinomycetes > Mycobacteriales > Nakamurellaceae > Nakamurella. The sequence goes on from CAXSEW010000454.1 coordinate 2,324, forward strand.
GGCCTCCGCGCGATGGGCGCGAAGATCGGCATCGAGCACGGCATGGTGGTCGGTGAGGCGGAGCGCCTGCGCGGCGCCCAGATCGGCCTCGACTTCCCCAGTGTCGGCGCGACCGAGAACATCCTGATGGCCGCGGTGCTGGCTCAGGGCACCACCGTCATCGACAACGCGGCCCGCGAACCGGAGATCATCGATCTGGCCGTGCTGCTGACCCAGATGGGTGCGAAGATCTCCGGCGCCGGCAGCGCCACCATCACCATCGACGGAGTCGACGCCCTCACGCCGACGGAGCACCGGACCGTCGGCGATCGAGTCGTCGGCGGTACCTGGGCCTACGCGGCGGCTCTCACCCGCGGCAGCGTGTCCGTGCACGGGGTCGACGTGCGACATCTCGCCGCCCCGCTCGAGCGACTCACCCAGGCCGGCGCGGTGGTGCAGCCGCTGCCCGACGGCTTCTCCATCGAGATGTCCGACCGCCCGCGGGCCGTCGACTTCATCACCATGCCGTATCCGGGTTTCCCGACCGACCTGCAGCCGATGGCCCTGGTACTGGCCGCGGTGGCCGACGGCCACTCGCTGATCACCGAGAACGTCTTCGAGGCCCGATTCAGGTTCGTCGACGAGCTGATCCGGATGGGCGCCGATGCCCGGACCGACGGGCATCACGCCTCGCTCCGCGGTCGGGACAAACTGTCCAGCGCACCGGTGTGGTCGACCGACATCCGGGCCGGGGCTGGGCTGGTGCTGGCCGGCCTGGTTGCCGAGGGCGTCACCGAAGTGCACGAGGTAGGTCACATCGACCGCGGGTACCCCCATTTCGTCGAGGATCTCCAGTCGCTCGGTGCCAAGATCGAACGCGTGTCGCTGTGATCCGAGGGTCGGCGCAGGAACAGCAGGATCGGTCCTGAGCCGGCGGGGTGGGCCCTCCCCGGGCGGTTAGGGTGGTCGGCGTGCGTCTCGTTGTGGCTCGGTGCTCCGTCGACTATGTGGGCCGGCTGACCGCCCACCTGCCCATGGCCAATCGGCTGCTGCTGATGAAGGCCGACGGGTCGGTATCCGTCCACGCCGACGACCGCGCCTACAAGCCCTTGAACTGGATGAGCCCGCCGTGCTGGTTGTTGCAGGAGGACGGTCTCTGGCGCGTGCAGAACAAGGCCGGCGAGCAGCTAATCATCACCATCGACGAGGTGCTGCACGATTCCCAGCACGAGCTCGGCGTCGATCCGGGACTGGTCAAGGACGGTGTCGAGGCGCACCTGCAGTCGTTGCTGGCCGAGCAGGTCGAATGGCTCGGTCAGGGCTACACGCTGATCAGGCGGGAGTACCCGACCCCGGTCGGGCCTGTCGACCTGCTCTGCCGGGACGAGTCCGGTGCGGTGGTGGCGGTGGAGGTGAAGCGGCGCGGTGAGATCGACGGCGTCGAACAGCTGACCCGGTACGTCGACCTGCTGGCCCGCGATCCGCTGCTCGGGCCGGTGACCGGGGTGCTGGCCGCCCAGCAGATCAAACCGCAGGCCCGGACGCTGGCGACCGACCGCGGCATCCGCTGCGTGGTGCTGGACTACGACCGGTTGCGCGGCATGGACGACACGGTCGGCCGGCTGTTCTAGGCCCGATCCGACGGCCGTTGGCATCGTCCGTCGGGACGGGGCTCGACTGGAGCGGCGAGGGTGTTCGCCCTCGGCGCAGGCCGCGCGGGCCGGCCCTCCG
>CAXSEW010000455.1:0-4023 GCA_964236185.1 uncultured Nakamurella sp.
CAACTCGCTCGCCCTGAAGAAATAGGAGAATCGCATGCGCACAAAGGTCCTCGGTGGCAGCCTGCTGCTCACCGTCATCGCTCTGACCGGATGCAGCACGGGTGCATCCAGCACCGGAGCAGCAGTGGGTGCCGCGGCGGGTGGTGCCACCGCTGCGGTCGCAGCCGCCGGCCAGTCAGCGGCCGTCGGTTCGGTCGCCGCCGGCAGCTACGTGTTCCTGCCCAAATCGCTGAACAACCCCTATTGGGTCGATGCCCGCAAGGGCATGGAGGCCGAGGCGACCAAGTTGGGCGTGAAGGCACAGTTCCTCGGGCCGGACACCGACGACGCCGGCAAGTAGGTCGCCATCTTCGAATCCATCCTCGCGACCAAGCCCGCCGGTATCGCCATCTCGCCGAACGATCCCGCCAGCGTCAAGGGAATCATCGAGAAAGCCCGCGCGGCAGGCATCCCTGTCATCGCCTGGGACGGTCCGGTACCTGACAGCAAGGTCCAGGGATACATCGGCACGGACAACGTCAAGGCCGGCGAGAGCCAAGCGGAGGCGTTGGGCAAGGCGATGGGCGGCAAGGGCAAGGTCGCCGTCGTCATCGGCTCGCTCAGCGCGACCAACCTCAACCAGCGACTGACCGGGCTGAAGACCGGACTCGCGAAGTACCCCGACATCTCCATCGTCGCCACCGAGGAGTCCGGTGAGTCGATCGCCGATGCTCAGGGGAAGGCGGAGACCATCCTCCAGGCTCACCCCGACCTGGCCGGAATGGCCGGTATCGGCGGGTCGGACCTCCCGGGCATCGCCGGTGCACTCAAGGCCGCGGGCAAGTGCGGCAAGATCAAAGCTGTCGGCTTCGACGTGGTGCCGCAGGGCATCGCCGGGATGAAGGGCGGCTGTGTCGATGCCCTCATCTCCCAGAAGCCGTATGGCATGACAGCGAGTGCGCTGCAGATCTTGGTCGACCTGAACACGAAGAAGTCCAAGCTCCCGGACAACTTCAACCAGGACACCGGTGTGGTGACGGTGACGCCGTCGACGCTGGACACCTTCCAGAGCTCCGCCCCGCACTGACCGATTCCAGTTCCCGGGGTCTTCCATCAGGAACCTGATGGGACTCGGCACGCAGTGGAAAGAGGTGGAACAGTGACCAAGCCGTTGATCGTCATGACAGGCATCGTCAAGAACTATCCGGGCGTGAAGGCGTTGCGCGGGGTCGACCTCCAGGTCGAGCCCGGGCAGGTGATGGCTCTGGTAGGCGAGAACGGCGCCGGCAAGAGCACGCTGCTCAAGGTGCTGGCCGGTGCCGCAGCCGCGGAGGGCGGAACCATCGAGATCGATGGTGTGGCAACGACGCTCCGGTCACCGAGGGACTCCCAAGCTGCCGGGATCGCGGTGATCTACCAGGAACTCATGCTGGCCGAACACCTGAGCATCGCCGAGAACGTCTATGCCGGCCGCGAGCCGACACGCACTGGACGGGGCGTGAATTTCCAGGCCATGAACAAGGCGACGGCGAAATTGTTGGCCGAGCTCAAGATCGATGCCCGACCGACCGACCAGGTCGGCCGGTTGAACGTGGCAAGGCGGCAGATGGTCGAAATTGCGAAGGCCCTGTCCATGAACGCCAGACTGATCGTGATGGACGAGCCGACGTCCTCGCTGACCGAGGACGAGGTCGAGACACTGCTGGCGCTGGTCCGCCGGCTCAGCGCTCGTGGCGTGAGCATTGTCTATGTCTCCCACCGCATGCGGGAGATCTTCGCGGTGGCGGACGCCATCACCATCATGCGGGACGGTGCTCTGGTGGGCGTGCGCCAGGTCGCCGACGTCACCCCTGGCGAGGTCGTGAAGATGATGGTCGGCCGGGATCTGGTCGACATGTACGGGCAGCGTTCGGTGACCCCGGTGTCCACCACCCCGGTGCTGGAGGTCGAGGCCCTCAACGCCGGTCCACGCGTGCGGGACGTCAGCTTCACGGTGGCGGCGGGCGAGATCCTCGGAATGGCCGGGCTGGTGGGCGCCGGTCGCACCGAAACGGCGATGGCCGTGTTCGGCATGGGCCGGGTGACCAGCGGAATGGTGCGGGTGGACGGCCAGAAGCTGCGCATGCGCAATCCCCGGGAGGCGATCGCGGCCGGTATCGCCTACGTACCCGAGGACCGCAAGCGGGAGGGGCTGTTCCTCGGCCTGCCCATCCGGACCAACATCACGTCGGCTGTGCTGGGCGATCTGTGCCGGATGGGGATCGTCCGACGAGTTCGGGACCGCAGGCTGGCGGTCCGCATGGCGTCGGACCTACGGGTGAAAGCTCGGTCGGTCGAGACCCCGGTCGGCACGCTCAGTGGCGGCAACCAACAGAAGGCGGTGCTGGCGCGATGGCTGGCGCGGCGCCCGCGAGTGCTCCTGCTCGACGAGCCCACCCGTGGTGTGGATGTCGGGGCAAAGGCTGAGATCTACCGTTTGATCAGGGAAATCGCGGCCGACGGGGTAGCGGTCGTGGTCATCTCGTCCGAACTACCGGAGGTGCTCGGGTTGTCCGACCGGGTGTTGGTGATGTGCGAGGGACGACTCGTCGGAGAACTGGATGGCCGTGTCGCCGACGAGGAACAGGTGATGTCCCTCGCCACCGGTGTCCACCAATCACAGACTGACATTTCGGAGGTGGGACGATGACCAACACGTTGTCCAAGGTCGAGCCGGACGAACAACAAGGCCCTAGTCGCCGTGGACCGATGGACCGGCTGCGGTCCGTTCTGGCCGCTCGGGAGGCCGGGCTGGCCGGCGTGCTGATCCTGGTGGTGCTGTTCCTGAGCTGGAGATCGCCGTTCTTCCTGACCACCGACAACTTGATCGTCGTGGCTCGGCAGGCGTCGTTGTCGCTCATCATCGCGGTCGGGATGACGTTCGTCATCCTGGCCGGTGGGATCGATCTGTCGGTCGGGTCGACGGTGGCCCTGGTGAGCATCATGACCGGCGAGTTCATGGTCAACCTGAACATGCCGATGATCCTGGCGGCTGTATTGGCACTGGCCTGCGGCGTCGGCGTCGGCCTGGTCAACGGGCTCCTGGTCGGCCTGACTTCGATACCGCCGTTCGTCGTGACCCTGGGCATGTTGGCAGTGGCGCGCGGACTTGCGCTGGGAATCACCCAGGGCCAGACCATCAGCGGATTCCCGGACGCCTTCTTGGTGCTCGGGCAGGGTTCGCTGGCCGGCATCCCGATCCCGGTGTGGATCGCCGCCGTCATCGCGGTGCTGGCGCATCTCGTGCTTGCCCGAAGCCGGTTCGGGCGCAACGTTTTCTTCATCGGCTCCAACGAGCAGGCTGCCGAGCTGTCAGGCATCCGGGTGCGCCGCACCAAGATCGCCATCTTCGCCATCGCCGGGGGTCTGGCCGGTCTGGAGGCTGTGATCGAGACGGCTCGGCTCAGCGTCGGGCAGCCTTCTGCGGGCAACGGATACGAACTGGTGGCCATCGGCGCGGTCGTCATCGGCGGTGCCAGTCTCTTCGGTGGCGAGGGAAGCATCCTCGGTACCGTTCTCGGCACCTGCCTGCTGGCGCTGATCCAGGACGGCCTGATCCTGCTGGGCATTTCGGCCTACTGGCAGCAGGTCTTCAGCGGTGTGATCATCGTCGGTGCTGTCGCACTGAACATCTGGCGTCAGAAGCGAAGCCGGGGCAGGTAGATGACACAGATGCACATGTCATACTCCTGGCAATCGGAAGGAGGGGTCCATGAGTACGCGTCCATCGCTCGCCGGTGGTCTCGCCGACAAGATCATCAACGATGTGGTCGTCGGGCGTTACGCCGCCAATGTTCCCCTCCCGAGCGAGACCGAGCTGGCCGAGCAGTCAGGATTCAGCCGGCTGACCGTACGCGAGGCCATCAAGACGGTGGCGGCCAAGGGTGTGGTCCGGGTCGAACACGGACGTGGAACGTTCGTCAACCCGCCGGCGCTGTGGTCGTCACTGGATCCGGTGCTCTTCCTGGCTCGATCGGCGCATGGCTCCGACCGGTACAGGCTGCC
>CAXSEW010000456.1:0-4022 GCA_964236185.1 uncultured Nakamurella sp.
GTCAGCACGAAGATCAGGTCGAAGAACGTCAGCGAACCGACCGTCATCAAAGTGGACGACGTGATGATCGTGTACTTCAGCTGCGGCAGGGTGATGCTGAAGAACTGGCGGATCCGGCCCGCACCGTCGACCGCTGCTGCTTCGAACAACGACTTGGGAATCGCCCGCACGCCACCCTGGTAGAGCAATGAATGGAACGGGACAAACTGCCACGACACGATGAAGATCACCACCCCGAGGGCCAGACCGGGTCTGCCGAGCCAGTCCTGGGTGAGCCACGACGCATGCAAGCCGGGCCCCAATCCGAAGTTCGGATCCAACAGGGCCTTGTAGGTGATCGAGATGGCAACCGAGCTCAGCAGCAACGGCACGAAGTAGATGATCGCCAGGATCTCCCGATAGCGCTGCCTTCCGGCGAGGAAGACCCCGATCAGGATGCTCAACGGGGTCTGCACCGCCCAGGACAGCACCATGACCAAAAAGGTCACCAGTAGCGTGTGCGGCAGTCCGGGATCGCTGAGCACCGCCCGCCAACTGTCCAGCCCGGCTGGGTGGATCGCGCCGATGCCATCCCACTGGGTGAAGCTCAGCGCCAGCACTCCCAGCAACGGCACCACCCCGAAGCCGATGAAGAACAGCAGGGCCGGCAGCACCATCCACCAGACTGAACCACTCCGCCCTGCCGTTGCGGTGCCGACCCGGGGTGCTCTTCGCACCGCGGGCGCAGCGACAGTCGAAGTCACTTCCCGATGACCTGATTCATGGTGGTGGCGAACTGCTGCGGGGAGATGGACAGTTGGAAGAGCTTTGCGATGTTGTCGAGCAGTACCTCCGCCGCCGCCGGGCTCAAGGCTTGGTCCCAGGACTGCGCGAAGACCTTGGCAGTGCTGGCTATCTTGTACTGGAATTGCTGCCAGGCAGCATCTTTGGATGCCCCGAGCAGGCTGTCGCTACCCTTGACGATGGGAATGTTACCGGCGTCGACCCACTCCTTGACTTCAGCCGGCGCCAGAATCGCATCGGTGAAGAACTTCTTCGCGATGGCCTTCTGATCGTCGCTGGCCTTGGCGTTGATCGACAAATACTGGCCGGGGTTCCCTACCGTGTCGGTGAGGTCGCCCTTACCGCCCTCGACGGGCGGGAAGTTCATGTATCCGAGGTTGCCTGCGGAGACGAAGCCGGGGTTCGCAGACTTGATGGCGCCGTAGACCCACGAACCGTGCAGCATCATGGCCGCTTTCCCGGTGTAGAGCAGCGCCTGATCAGCGTTGGAATCCGCCGTGATCGAGGAAAACCCCTTGACGAAACCGTTGGCCTTGACCAGCGTCTGCACCTGGGTGAGAGCTTCGATGGAGCTCGGGTTGGACCAGGCATTCTTCTCACCGTTGAAAACGGCCTCGAAAACCTGAGTTCCGCCGATGCGGTCGAACAGGAACTCCAACCACATCATGTTGGTCCAGCGGGACTGGCCGCCCAGGGAGAACGGTGCGACGCCGGCGGCGTTGAATTTCGGCACCAGCGCCATGATTTCGCCCCATGACGTCGGGGGCTTGACACCGACCTTGTCGAACACCTGCTTGTTGTAATACAGCACGATCGGCTGCACCGTCTCGGCGGGCATGGCGTAGATCTTGCCGCCGATCGTCGCCGCCCCGAAGGAAGACGGGAACAGCTTCGCCTTGAGCGCGGGGGTGGCGGCGAACCATGAGGTGAGGTCCTCGACCAGCCCGGCGTCGGAGAAGCTCTTGAGCCCGCCGCCGCCCCAACCCCAGATGATCGTCGGGCCCTGTCCAGCACCCAGGGCCGTCTTGATTTTCGTCTTGTAGGCATCATTCTGGAACATCGAAACAGTAATCTGCGCATCAGGATTCGCGGCGTTCCAACGCTTGACCGTGTCCTTCCTGATGGTCTCACCCGGCTGCCCGGAAAGCGTCCAGTAGGTTGCCGTTCCCTTGATTGCTCCGGAGGCGGCGCTGGAACCACCGGCTGCACTGGAACCACCGGCTGCAGAGCTTGCACTGGTGGCGCTACTGCTGCTGCCACTGCTGCCGCTACTGGGACCTGACGTGCCGCCGCAGGCGGCCAGCCCGGCAGTAGCTGCACCGCCGGCGACGATGCGTAGGAAGTTTCGTCGGGATGTCGGGGAAAGTGCCACAGAATCTCCGTAATCGAGTGCTGTGGAACCAGTCCACGGCAGTGTGAATGATTGACCGATGACAATGTTCCGAGCAACTCGCAGTGCGAGGAAAGGAACATGTTTCGAGTGTCCCGACCGTAGATTTCGGGCCGACGCCTGTCAAGGGGTAGTTCGAAGGTCTCGTTTAGATCACGGCACCCCGGGGCAAATGCGTTGACGGGGCCGGGACGCGCGCGTCGGAGCGGTCATTGCGGCAGTCGGCTGCTCGTGGTAGAAAGCTCCGAAACATCAAGCTAGAAGTTTCGAACGTGTGGAGGCCAGATTTCGGCGGCCAGAATGGGAACGCGTATGACAATCTCCGTCTCGACGTCCAGCACTCCGCCCGGCGGCGGGTCACCCGCCGGGTCTCCGGCCGTCCGGCCGTGGCAGGACACGGCGCTATCCATCGGGGAGCGGGTCGACCTGCTGCTGGCCGCCATGACGGTGGAGGAGAAGGTCGCACAGCTCGGTAGTCGCTGGGTCGGCAACGACATGAGCACCACCGAAGACATTGCTGCCACCGAGGTTCCGGAGGAGACTCTCAACGTCGCGCCCCTTCAGGACGTCTTCGCCGCCTCGGGGGCGGTGTCGCTGGAGGAGGCCAGCCGGGATGGACTGGGCCAACTGACCAGAGTATGGGGCAGCGTCCCGTTGACGGTCGAGCAGGGCACCGCGGAGCTGGTGCGCCAACACCACGTCGTCCTCGATGGCTCGCGGCTGCAGATTCCTGCCCTGGTCCACGAGGAGTGCCTCACCGGCTTCACCACCTTCGGAGCGACCGTGTACCCCGCGGCCATCGCCTGGGGCGCCACCTTCGACCCCGGCCTGGTGGAGCGGATGGCCGCCGCCATCGGGCGCGACATGGCGGCTGCCGGCGTTCACCAGGGGCTCTCCCCCGTCCTGGACGTGGTGCGGGACTACCGGTGGGGCCGGGTCGAGGAGACGATGGGCGAGGACCCCTACCTCATAGCGATGCTCGGGTCGGCGTACGTCAGGGGTCTGCAGAGTGCCGGTGTCATCGCAACCCTCAAGCATTTCGCCGGCTACTCGGCCTCCCGGGCCGCGCGCAATCACGGTCCGGTGTCGATGGGTCGGCGGGAGCTGCTCGACGTCATCCTGCCGACCTTCGAAACCGCGATCGTCACCGCCGGCGCCGCCTCGGTGATGAACTCCTATTCGGACGTCGACGGTGTGCCCGCCGGCGTAGATTCCTGGTTGCTCACCGACATCCTGCGCGACGACTGGGGTTTCACCGGCACCGTGGTCTCCGACTACTGGTCGGTGCCATTCCTGTCGACGATGCACCGGGTGGCCGTCGACCCGGAGTCAGCTGGAGCCCTGGCACTGGCAGCGGGCATGGACGTCGAGCTACCGGACACCCTGGGCTTCGGCGCAGGGCTCGTCGAGCGAGTGAAATCCGGGGCGTTCCCGGAAGAACTCGTCGATCGCGCCGCCCGCCGACTCCTCACCCAGAAGGTCGAACTCGGTCTGCTGGATCCGGATTGGACTCCCGAAGGCTCCGTCGACCGGGTCGATCTGGACTCCGCCGCCAACCGCGCACTCGCCCGCGAGATGGCCGAGCGGTCCATCATCCTGCTGGATGCCGGAACTGCGCTTCCGTTGCTCGGCGGCGGCCGCCCGGCGCCCGGCAGGATCGCCGTCGTCGGCCCGTGCGCAGCTGATGCCAGGACGTTCATGGGCTGCTACGCCTTTCCCAACCACGTGCTGCCGCGCTACCCCGAACATGGGCTGGGCATCGAGGTGCACACCGGTGTCGACGCGCTGCGGTCCGAACTCGCTGGCGCCCAGGTGGTCCACGAACGAGGTTGCGCAGTGTTGGGTGACG
>CAXSEW010000457.1:0-4017 GCA_964236185.1 uncultured Nakamurella sp.
CTCGGGCTGCCGGCCCCCGGTCATCAGATGAATACGCCGGTACCCCAGATCGGCGGCGGCCCGCTCCAGCTCGGCCATCAACCGTCGGGCCAGGCCGCGCCGCCGGTGCCGGGACGAGGTCCAGACCCGCTTCACCTCCGCCGTGTGTTCGTCGAACCGCCGCAGGGCACCGCCGGCGACCGTTTCTCCCTCCTCGATCAACGCCAGGAAGGCACCGTCCGGAGCAGCGAAGTCGGTGGCCCGCACCTCGGTGAGCGTCGTGTACTGCGACGGACCGCCGTAGCGGGTGAAGTACTCGATCTTCAGGTCGCGCAGCAGCGGCGTCAGCACAGGGTCGTTGACCTCGGCGTGGACCACCGTCAGATCCGGCTCACCGGCGACCGGCGACACCCGGCCGACCGCCTGGGGCGGCGGCGCGGCGGCCGCCTGGTCGACGAGAGAGGCGAGGAAGGCGTCGGTCACCTCCGCGACCGGCAGCGCCGAGGCCGCGTCGAGCACCACCCCACCGCCCGGGTAGGTCCGCAGATGGGCTTCCAGTACGAACGTGCCATGACCGAGCGCTTCGGCGCCCAGGCCGCGCAGCACCCGCCGGAGTGCGTGGTCCACAGCCGGCGCCTGCGCCGGGGCGTCGCCGGTGAGCAAGGGCAGCACCGGCTTCCCGCGGAGCGCGAAGTGCGGCAGGAGATGGAGGAACAGCTCCAGCAGGCCGGATTGCGCCGGCTGGAACACCGGCGAAATGATCACCACGGCGTCGGCAGCGTTCACAACGGCCAACGCTCGGGCGATATCCGGATCGGTGAGATCACCAGCGAGCACTGCACCAGCGGGCAGCTCGCGGAGCACCAACGGAACGACGGTGTGCTCGAAATGGCTGATCCGGGTGCCGACCACCGACGGCAGCGCGTCGGAGGCGGACCCCGCGGACGGACTTGCGGAGATCGTCACAACGGTCGACATCGGGCCTCCTGTCGGCTGGTGATGTGGGCGGAACGAGCTGCTGGCGCAGGATCGAACTCTGGTGGGCGGGAATGGTTTCCGCGGCCAGAGCGCAATCGCTGCTGCCCCGGGGATCCGGGCCGATGTTAGCGTTGCCCGGAGACATCGGGAGGCGGTAGGGAGCGAAACGATGGCAGATCCTCTACGCACACCTGCAGCAGACCGGGCCGACCCGACGCTGGGCGATGCGGTACTGGACAACGCCACCTGGGCCTCGTTGACCGGTCCGCACCGTCGGTTCGCGCAGCGGGTCGGCTCCGCCGTGAGCTACCTGCCGGACGTAGCGCCGTTCCTGGCACTGCTCGATCACCGCGATCCGCGGGGCTGGGCCGACGCGGCCCGGTTGGTCGGGCCCGGAAACAGCTTCACCATCGCTGGGCCGGGCGTTGCAGCACCGCTCGGCTGGACGTCCGTACCGCTCGGCGGCGGTGTGCAATTCGTCGACGTCGGGCTCGACAAGGTCGACGATCCGGAGGCGCACCGATTGGGCACCGCCGACGTGCCCGAGATGCTCGACCTGGTGGCCCGCACGCGACCTGGCCCGTTCGCCGTCCGCACCGTGGAGCTCGGCTGCTACCTGGGGATCCGGCGGGGCGGCCGGTTGGTCGCCATGGCCGGGGAGCGGATGCACCCGGCGGGGTGGAGCGAGATCAGCGCAGTCTGCACAGATTCAGCCTTTCGCGGACAGGGTACGGGCCGGCGGTTGGTGTCCGCCGTCGGCGCCGCCATTGCCGAGCGCGGCGACCGGGTGTTCCTCCATGCATCGGCGGGTAACACCGGGGCCATTCGGCTGTACCAGTCGATGGGCTTCCGCCTGCGGATGCGCACCGACCTGCTGACCGTGACGGTGCCGACCTGACGAGCGATCCGGCGGCCGCACCTCGTGCTCAGGACGAGGTGCTCGCATTGGCAAGGGATCTCATCCGGATCGACTCGACCAACACCGGCGACTCCGGGTCGTCGATCGGCGAGCGCGCTGCTGCCGAGTGGGTGCAGGAGAAGCTCACCGAAGTCGGGTTGGACCCGGTGGATGTCGAGTCCGGCGCGCCGGGCCGTGGCAACGTCATCGTCCGCTTGCCCGGGGCCAACCCGACGCGCGGCGCGCTACTGATCCACTGCCATCTCGACGTCGTGCCCGCCGACGCCGCGGAGTGGTCGGTGCACCCGCTGTCGGGCGAGGTGGCCGACGGCTTCCTTTGGGGCCGCGGCGCCGTCGACATGCAGGACATGGTCGCCATGTCGCTCGCGGTGCTGCGCCAGCTCATCAGGGACGGCGTTCTACCGCCCCGCAACCTGGTCTTCGCCTTTCTCGCCGACGAGGAGTCCGGTGGCTTCTTCGGCGCCAGATGGCTGGTGCGACAACGGCCCGAGCTGTTCGAAGGCGTCACCGAAGCGATCGGCGAGGTCGGCGGCTTCTCCGAGACCTTCACCCGCGCCGATGGCGATCCGGTACGCGCCTATCTCATCGAGACTGCCGAGAAGGGCGTCACCTGGATGCGCCTCAAGGCCAGCGGAACGCCAGGGCACGCGTCCATGCTCAACACCGACAACGCCGTCGCCGCGCTGGCCGCCGGCGTCACCCGCTTGTCGCAGCACCGCTTTCCGCAGGTCATCACGCCGGCCCTGCGGGACTTCCTGGACGGCGTCACCGACCTGACCGGCATGGCGTTCCCGGAGGACGATCTGGATGCTGCGATCGGCGAGGACCCGACGGCGGCCGTGCTGCCGTACATGCTGTCCGCCGGAACCGACGCGAAGTCGTTCCAGGAGTTGGGCATTCGCCACTTCGGCTTCGCCCCGCTGCAACTACCGGCCGGGCTCGACTTCTCGGCTCTGTTCCACGGTATCGACGAGCGGGTTCCGGTGGCCGCGCTGGAGTTCGGCACCCGGGTACTCGAGCGCTTCCTGCGTACCTGCTGATGCGCCCTGACGCGTCAGCCGGCGGGCTGGACGCTGTGCCGGAGCCGGACATCAAGGCACGCCTCGCAGACCGAGGCCGGGATGACCCCGGCCGCCTGCAGCCGGCCGAAGATGGCGCAGCCGAGGCAGAACCCCAGTGCCGACTCCAGCAGCGCAGCCACCGTGATCATGGCGACCAGGATCCAGGACAGCGTCGGTGCGCCGGTGGAGAAGGCCACCACCGCACCGATCGACAGCGTCGCGCCGATGGCCTGGGCGAAGCGTTTCGGCGGTCCTGGTACCAACTTCGCCGGGCCGAGACGGGGCGCGATGACCCGGGTCGCGAGCTGGCCGAACGGTGAGAAGCGGGGCCCGGCGGCAACTCTGAGCAGGAACCCGACGGCGAGCGCGATGAGCAGCCACTCGCTGCGCACCAGCAGCGTCACAGCCGTCAGGATCACCACCATCGCGGCGACGGACCGAGCGGCGTATTCGTTGACCGGGTTGGGAAACGTGAACGGGTTGGTCATGCGAGGTGAGCACGCTTTCTATCGACGAGTGGGAGCGGCGCTGATCAGGCGCAACAACACCAACCGTCGAATGTGTTCCCGCGTCGCCCGATCCAGAACGGCTCGAGGACGGGCAGGGTGACCATGGGCTATACGGTACCCGGGAGCCACCGCGGTGACCGGCGCCGTTGCGGCATTGTCGGTAGTCCACGACCGCGAGCGAGAGGGGCCGACGTGCCGGACCTATCTGTGGACGTGCACCAGCACCTGTGGCCACCGGCGTTGATCGAGGCGTTGCGCAGCGTGCCGCGAGCGCGGGCCGACCAGTCCCCGAGGCTTGACGGCTGGACGCTGCACCTGCCGGGCGAACCACCGTACGACGTCGCCGCCGCCGACCACGACATCGCCGCACGGGTGGCCCTGGAGACCGGCACCGCGGTAGCGGTGGTCTCGCTGTCCAGCCCGCTGGGGATCGAGTCGCTCCCGGTCGCGGTGGCGACTGTGCTGCTGGACGCCTGGCACGAGGGCGCCGCGCAACTTCCCTCCCCGTTCTGGGCTTGGGCCTCCGTGCACGCCGACGAGCCGGACGTGGAGCAACTTCACGACCGGCTGG
>CAXSEW010000458.1:0-4015 GCA_964236185.1 uncultured Nakamurella sp.
TTCATCGACATGATGTCGATGAACACCAAGGTCGCCCCGTTCGACAATGTCGATGTGCGACAGGCCCTCAACTTCGCCACCGACCGCAAGGCCATCATCGCGTTGTTCGGCGGCCCCCGACTGGCTACCGCCAGCTGCCAGATCCTGCCCTCGAACTTCCCCGGGTACCAGCCCAACTGCCCTTACACGGCCGACCCGGGAACGTCATGGAGTGCACCGGATCTGGCGAAGGCGCAGTCGCTGGTGGATAAATCCGGTACCAAGGGTCAAAAAGTCGTGGTGGTCGGCACGTCCGATGAGACGACCAAAGCGATCGACCTCTATTTCGTGTCCCTGCTCAATCAACTCGGATATCAGGCGAGCCTGAAGACATTGTCGGCTTCGGTCGAATACTCCTACGTCCAGGACTCCCGTAACAAGGTGCAGCTAAGCTACTCCTACTGGTCCCCGGACTACACCGCCGCCAGCAACTTCCTCAACGTCCAGGTCGGCTGTTCCGGATTTCACGAGGCCAGCACGGCCAGCGCTAACCTCTCCGAGTTCTGTGACCCGGCCATCCAGGCCAAGACGGTGACGGCGCTCGACACTCAGAACACCGATCCGAAGGCGGCGGACGCCTTGTGGGCCGAGATCGACAAGCTGACGACCGCTGCGGCGCCCCAGGTTACGCTGTTCAACTCCAACCGCCTGGACTTCGTCTCGAGCCGGGTCGGCAATTACCAATTCAGCCCGGCGGTCACGGCCAACTTCCTGATCGACCAGGCCTGGGTGCAGTGACGGTTCCCCACATCGCGCCCGGTGGCCTGGGCGACCAGGCGCCGGGCACGGCGGGCGGGGTCGCGGTGCCCCCCCGGAGCGACGACACCGCAACGAAGGCCGGAGCGGGCGGTGGGAGTCCGTGGTTGCTGGCCTGGCAACGGTTCCGGCGCAACCGTTCTGCAATGACCGCGGTGATCCTGTTCGCGATGGTGGTGCTGGCGTGCATCCTGGCGCCTCTGTATGCCGAGCATGTCGCCCACACCGAGCCGTTCACGTCGAACCTGACCGGCACGACTCCGGTCAACGGTCAACAGGTCCCCGTCATCGAACCGAACGCCTCCGGGCTCGGTTCGACGCCGATCGGACCCACGTGGACCGGCCGTTACCTCCTCGGGGCCGACACCCAGGGCCGTGACGTTGCGGCACGGTTGCTCTACGGCGGACGCACCTCCCTGATCGTCGGCCTCGGCGCCGCGTTGATCACCGCCGTCATCGCCACTGTCGTGGCGTTGATCGCCGGCTTCGCCGGGGGCTGGGTGGACGCCGTGATCTCCCGCATCCTGGATCTGGTGTGGGCGTTCCCGGTCTACCTGCTGGCCATTTCGCTGTCGACGGTCCTGCTGTTGCAGGGGCTGAGAATCGGTCCGGTCACCGTGGACCCGGCCAGCCTCTGGCTACCCGTGCTGATCATCTCGTTGGTCTACGTGCCCTACCTGGCCCGACCCATCCGCGGTGAAGTGCTGGCCCTGCGCCGCCGGGAATTCGTCGAAGCCGCCATCGGGCAGGGGGTTTCCAGGTCCAGGGTCATCTTCGGCGAGCTGCTGCCGAACGTCATCCCGACCGTCATCGTCTTCCTCCCGCTGATGATCGCCACCGACATCCTCACCGAGAGCTCGTTGTCGTACCTGTCGATCGGCGTCCAGGCCCCCAACGCCAGTTGGGGAAGCATGATCACCGACGGCCAGAGTCAGCTCTACACGCGGCCGTTGGTATCCATCGCCCCCGGAGTGCTGCTGGTGCTGACCATCGTGTTGCTCAACATCGTCGGCGATGGGGTGCGGGACGCGATCGATCCTCGCGGGCTGTTGCCACGTCGGGAAAGGCGGTTTCGGCGTCGTCCCGGCCGCCGATCGCGAGTCGGCGCCGTATGAGTCGCTTCCTCCTCTCCCGGATCGCGTCCACCATCGGTGTGCTGTTCGCCTTGAGCGTGCTGGTGTTCCTGATCTTCTTCGCCATTCCGGGTATCGACCCGGCCCGGCAGATGGCCGGCCGGAATCCGACGCCGGAGACGTTGGCCGCGGTGCGGGCCACCTTCGGCCTGGACAAGCCGCTGCCGGTGCAGTACTGGCGGCTGATGGACCACCTGTTGATCAGACGAGACCTGGTGTCCTACACCAACCGCGGTGTCAAGGTGGTGCCGGAACTGCTCGCGGCCGCGCCGGTGACCCTGTCGCTGGTGATCGGGGCGGCCGTGCTGTGGGTGGTCGGCAGTGTTCTGCTCGGCGTGGTCGCTGCAGTCTGGCGGAATTCGATCGTCGACCGGCTACTGATGATCGGTTCTCTGATCGCCATCTCCGTTCCGGTGTTCTGGCTGGGCCAGGTGGCCAACCTGATCACCCAGGACCGCTTTCACTCCTGGCCCATCTTCTCCTGGATCCCCCCGCTGGGGTACACCCCGATCACGCGGGACCCGGTGTTGTGGTTCAGACACATGGTCATCCCGTGGATCGTCCTGGCAGCCCTCTACATCGGTCTGTACGCGCGGATCTTCCGGTCCTCGCTCATCGAGGCCGGACACCAGGATTACGTCAGAACCGCACGCTCCAAGGGCATCTCGGAGGTTCGGCTGGTGTTCCGCCATACGGTCCGCACGTCGTTGGGCCCCTTCGCCAGCCTCTTCGCCCTGGACTTCGGGGTCCTGGTCGGCGGCGGCGCCCTGCTGGCCGAAGTGGTCTTCGGTCTTCCCGGAGTGGGCCAGCTGACGTTCCAGTCGCTGGCCGGGTTGGATCTGCCCGTCATCATGGCTGCCGTTCTCTACGGCGGTGCCCTCGTCGTGATCATGAACGCCATCGTCGACGTCCTCTACGCCCGGCTGGACCCCAGAGTGCGGAAGGCCTGATGACCACACCCTCGCAACCGTTGCTCGACGTCCGGGGGCTGCGGGTGCACATCCGCACCGAACGGGGCACCGTCACGGTCGTCGAAGACGTCGCCCTGACGGTCCAGGCCAACGAGGTGCTGTGCATCGTCGGTGAATCCGGGTCCGGCAAGAGCGTCACCATGCTCAGCGTCATGCGCCTGTTGGATGAGAAAGCCGTCTCCTACGAAGGCAGCGTCAATTTTCAGGGCCGTGAACTGCTCGACCTGCCTGCCCGGCAGATGCAAGCCGTTCGTGGCGCCGGTATTGCGATGATCTTCCAGGATCCGATGACCGCCCTGAACCCGGTGTACCGGGTGGGATGGCAGATCGCCGAACAACTCCGGGCACACCGCAAACTCTCCCGCACCGAAGCCCGAACCGAGACACTTCGGCTGCTCACCGCGGTCGGCATCGGCGACCCCGATCGGCGGATCGACAACTACCCGCACGAACTGTCTGGCGGACTCCGCCAACGGGTGATGATCGCGCTGGCCCTCTCCTGCCGCCCGAGAATACTGATCGCCGACGAACCGACCACCGCGCTGGACGTGACCGTGCAGTCGCAGATCCTGCAACTGATCTCCGACCTGAGGGCCGACATTGGTATGGCAGTCGTGCTGGTCACCCATGACATGGGAGTGGTCGCCGAGATCGCCGACCGGGTCCAGGTCATGTACGGCGGGAAGGTGGTCGAGCGCGGCACCACCGCGAACATCTTCAACGATCCGCGGCATCCCTACACAGCGGGTCTGCTCAGTTCGATACCGCGGCTCGACCAACCGCGACCCGATCGCCTGCCCAGTATCGCCGGCACACCCGCCAGTGCGGGAAACATCGCCCCTGGTTGCGTTTTCGCGGCCCGCTGCCCCCACCGGTTCGACGCGTGCTCCATCCAACCCGAACTGCGGATGGTCGGTGACGCCGGCCACCTGGTCGCCTGCCACCTGAACTCCACCGTTGACGAGCACCGGGCAGCGCCCAAAGGCGCCCCGGCTGGAACCGAAGGGAATGATCTCTCGTGATGAACCAGGAACGACCGGTGTTGGTGCGGTTGACCGATGTGCGCAAGAGCTTCCCGGTGAAGGCCGAGAGGGGCCGGCGCGGGATCCTACAAGC
>CAXSEW010000459.1:0-3998 GCA_964236185.1 uncultured Nakamurella sp.
TCCTCAGCTCGATCGGACGACTTATTCAACGAGTCACCGGTGCAGGACACTAGCTTTGCGCGGATGAAGTCGGCTCGTTTGTGACTGGTGTGCATCAAATGGCCGAGTTCATCCGCGCAAGAACGGATGGCGCTCGGTTGCAAGTGCCGGCAAGCGTCGGGTGATCAATTCGCCGGCTGGTTCAGCTGCCAGCAGGTCGGTAGTGGACCGGTGCGATGCCTGGCCGCTTCGGAGGCGCGAACCGGGATGATCCACGGCCGGGAGAGGGCATCAGACCAGTTGTAACGTGCCACCGCGAAACCCGCCCGCCGGAGGGCGTGCTCCCGTGACTTCTCCTCGCGCACGATCTCATCGGCGTCCGGGCGGTCGCGATATTTCACTGCGCCGTCCGCTTCGAGGATCACACCGGTATCAGGCAGGAGATGGTCCACGCGGTACCGGCGGCCACCGGTGAGCACCCACGGATTGGACGCCGGGACAGGTAGGCCGGCCGACAGAAAGCTCAACCGACCGAGCGATTCCAACGGGCTTTCGGCCCGCGCGTCGCTGACGCCTAGCGCCCACTGCGCAACAGTGATACCGCGGTAGCGCTTCATGTGGACGAGGAGCGAGGCCACGACGTCTGCGTGCACACCGCCGTGGCGCACCGCGTCCATGGCGACCAGGGCTTCTGCTGAAGTTCCGTACCGGGCGATATCGACGGCGGCCAGTGCCGGACTGACGGTGCGAGCCCGCTGGCGCACGGTGCGGTGATGTGTGGGCAGGTAGCCGTGACGGATGCGACCGAACGGCGAGCGGTCCTGGCCTGTGTGCGCGTCGCCGGGGCGGACCGCCATCGGCAGCTCCGGCGGGTCGCCCAGGGTGGGAAGGCCCAGTAGCACTGCCGCAGCCGGCCCTGTCAGGTGAGCGTCGTCGGCGGTGCACAGGGAGAAGGCCACCGATCGGAAGCCGAACCGAACCCAGTTCGACGCGGCGTCCCAGGTGGTTGTCGGCACGAAGGCCGACTTTCCGATCCGGCGGAGTTCGCCGCGCTCGTTCATGCGGAGGATCAGCGTGCGCGGTACGCCGCAGCGGTCGGCATCGCGGAGATGCACGACCGGTCCGCAGCGGTGGAGGAGCGAATCGACCTGACGACGATCAGCGAGCAGTCCCATGCGCCACAGCCTGGGGCTTGTCACGGACGGGCCATCGAATCGCCGGCGAAATGTGGATAACCAGTGCATCTGTGGAGTCAGCCGCAAAAGCCCCGCGCGGATGAACTCGGCGACTCGTTGCACTGCAGTCACATTTCGGCCGAGTTGATCCGCGCGGAGCTAGTTGATCCGCGCCACTAGGGTCAGGCGTGGGCGGCCTGGGGGAGCGCGGCGGGGAGGGCGGCGGCCGGGCCGACCTTCGGAGTGGGGCGGATCGCGACCAGCACCAGCACGACAGTGGCCGCCAGGAACAGCGCAGCCACCAGGAAGCCGCGGTCGGCGCCGATGACGAAGGCGTGCTGAGCGCGTTCCGCGGCGGAGGCGCCGAGTGGCGCGACCGCGGACCGACTGGCCGACCCGAACACGGTGACCAGGACTGCGAGACCCAGGGCTCCACCGACCTGCTGCATGACGTTGACCAGCCCGGACGCGGCCCCGGCGTCGGCGGCGGCGACACCGCGCAGCGACGTCGAGGTCAGCGGCACGAACGCCAGGCCGTTACCCAGCCCGAACAGCACCAGCGGCCCGAGCAGGTTCAGGTAGCTGCTGCTGGCGGACAGCTGGGTGAGCCAGAGCAGGCCGATGGTGGAGGAGGTCAACCCGCCCGCCATCACGGTCTTGGCCGGCAGTCGCTGCGTCAACACCCGCGCGGACAGCTGGGAGGAGCCGAACAGCACGACGGTGAGGGGCAGGAACGCGAGACCGGACACCAGCGGCGAGTAGTGCAGCACCTCCTGCAGGAACTGGGTCAGGAAGAAGAACATCCCCATCACGCCGGCCACCAGCAGCAGACGCGCGATGTAGGACGTGGCGCGGTCCCGGTCGGCGAACATCCGCAACGGCACGATCGGTGACTGAGCCCGCATCTCGACCAGCACGAAGGCGACGAGCAGCACGGCGCCGGCGGCGAACGCGGTGACGGTGACCGGGTCACCCCAGCCGGCGGACGCGGCCCGGACGAAACCGTAGACCAGGCCGGTCATGCCCAGCGTCGAGGTGATCGCACCGAGAAGGTCGAAACGCCCCTTGCTGCGGGCGGTCTCGGTCAGGAACCGGAGCCCGACACCCAGCACGACCAGGCCGATCGGCACGTTGACGAACAGCACCCACCGCCAGGAGGTCCACTGGGTCAGCATGCCGCCGGCGATCAGGCCGACGGCGCTGCCGCCGATCGACACCGCGGTGTAGTAGCCGATCGCCCTGGTGCGCTCCCGGGCGTCGGGGTACATCGTCATCAGCAGAGCCAGTGCCGACGGTGCGGCCAGTGCAGCACCGACGCCCTGCAGGGACCGGGCGGCCAGCAGCAGAGCTGCCGAGGAAGCGAAGCCGCCGAGCAGTGAAGCGACCGCGAAGATGGTGATGCCGGTCAGGAACACCCGCCGACGGCCGAGGATGTCGCCGGCTCGGGCGCCAAGCAGCAGCAAGCCGCCGAACACCAGCGTGTAGGCGTTGATCACCCAGGACAGCCCGGTCGGGCTGAAGTCGAGGGCCGTCGAGATGTCGGGGAGCGCGATGTTCACGATTGTCGCGTCGAGAACAACCATCAGCTGGGCGGTCAGCACGAGGAACAGCACCGCCAGCCGACGGCGGGCGATGCCCTTCTCGGTCACGGGTGGGGCAGAGGAGATCATGGCGGGGTCCTTTCACGCCCGAGCGGGCGTACGATCGAAGCGGATGGTCCCTCCGGTTCGCGCAGCTGACGCACTCACCGGAGGATGCCTCCGGTTAGAACTATACGGAGGTAGCCTCCGGTACGCAAGCTGCGGCGTGCCCCATCGTGCGAAGGAGTGGATCTCATGGCCCGGCTCGACGAAGCGCCGACGACGGTGGGGATGACGGCCCCGCGGCCGCTCCGGGCGGATGCCCAGCGCAACCGGGACCGGTTGATCGAGATCGCCACCACCGCCTTCACGGAATCTGGTGTCGACGTCGCGCTGGAAGACATCGCGAGACGGGCCGAGGTGGGCATCGGGACGCTCTACCGACACTTCCCCACCCGAGAAGCGTTGGTCATGGCCGTCTACCGGAAGCAGATCGACGACCTGCAGATGGCGGCGCAACAGCTGCCGCGCACCCACGGGCCGGCGGAGGCGCTACGACTCTGGATGCGGGGGTTCGTCGAGTACGGCGCCGTCAAGCGCGGGTTGGTGGTGCTGCTCCGCACGATGATGGATACCGATAGCGATCTCTTCGACCATGCCCGGACGACATTGCGGACCTCGGCCGAGGGCCTGATGACGGCAGCGGCCGAAGCCGGTGAGATTCGTCCCGACTTCTCCGCAGGCGACGTGATCCGGGCACTCGGCGGCATCTGCATGGCGACCGACCGACCCGATGCCGGAGCGACCGCCCTGGCGCTGGTCGACCTGGTCTTCGACGGGCTCCGCTACGGCGCACCGGCTCGTTCCTGACGCCCGCCCGACGCCCGCCCGGCTGCCGGCCGGTGAAAAGCGCAAGCCTGGCGCACTAACCTGCTGGGTATGAGTTCAGTACTGACCGCGGTGGCCTGGCCCTATGCCAACGGCCCGCGGCACATCGGCCACGTGTCCGGTTTCGGCGTCCCCTCCGACGTGTTCTCCCGGTACCAGCGGATGGCCGGAAACGACGTGCTGATGGTGTCCGGCACCGACGAGCACGGCACGCCGATCCTGGTGCAGGCCGACGCGGAAGGCGTTCCGGCGCAGCAGTTGGCCGATCGGTACAACAAGGTCATCGTCGACGACCTGCAGCAGCTGGGCCTGAGCTACGACCTGTTCACCCGCACCACCACCCGTAACCACTACGCGGTGGTGCAGGAGCTGTTCC
>CAXSEW010000460.1:0-3964 GCA_964236185.1 uncultured Nakamurella sp.
CTGCCGGTTCGCCTCCATCACGCTGCTGGAGCCGCCCAAGCTCGACATGGCGGCGTGGCGGGTCGGCGACGAGGTTCCACGGCAGTCGCTGTCGGTCTTCTGGGACCGCCGGGACAACCTGACGAAGGAGGCCGTGGTCGACCTAGCGGTCGGCACCGTCGAGAGCGTGGTCGCCAAGCCCGGGGTCACGCCGAACTTCACCGTCGACGAGTGGCACGAGTGCGAGCACGCGATGAAGGCGGAGCCGCGCGTCGCGGCGGCCCTGGCCGATCGCGGTATCACCGACCTCTCGCTCGTCGTCATCGACGTCTGGACCTACGGCCGGGCGCTGATGCCGACGCGGTGGGCCGACCGGCGCCTGGGTTGGGCCGACATCTGGCTTCGCTCCAGCCCTTTCGGTAGTCCGTACGCCAACCCGCTGTCCGGACTCAAGCTCATCGTGGACATGAACACCATGGAGCTGCTCGAGCTGGACGAGAGCGAGCATCCGGCGCCGCCCGCCTCGGTGATGGGGGAGTACGAACCGGATCTGGTGCCCGGCCAGAAGCTGCGCTCGGACATCATGCCGCTGCACATCACCCAGCCCGAGGGCGTGTCGTTCCAGCTGGACGGCAACGAGCTGCGCTGGCAGAACTGGTCGCTGCGTGTCGGTTTCAACTACCGTGAAGGCCTGGTACTGCACCAGGTCGGTTACGAAGACGCAGGTGTGCACCGGGACATCGCCTATCGGCTCTCGCTGGCCGAGATGATCGTGCCCTACCGCGATCCGGGTTTCGACCATGCCCGGCGGACGGCCTACGACATCGGTGAGTGGGGTCTGGGCTACATGACCACCTCGTTGGCGCTGGGCTGCGACTGCCTGGGCGAGATCCGTTACCTGGATGCCACTCTGGCCGACAGCGCCGGTAAGCCGTACGACATTCCGCAGGCCGTCTGCATCCACGAGGAAGACAACGGCGTGCTCTGGAAGCACGTCGATTCCAACGGGCGATCGCAGGTGCGCCGGATGCGTCGGCTGGTGGTGTCCACGCACGCCACCGTGGCCAACTACGAGTACCTCATCTACTGGCGTCTGTACCAGGACGGCAACATCGAGTGCGAGATCCGCGCGACGGGCATCATGGTGACCACGACGCTGGCGCCGGGACAACCCACGCCGCCCACCGGCACGCTGGTGGACGAGCGCACCTACGCACCGTTCCACCAGCACTTCCTGGTGGCCCGGCTGGATCTCGACGTCGACGGGCCGGCGAACTCCGTGCTCGAGGTGGACTCGTTCGCGCCCGAGATCTCGGCGGCGAACCCGCACGGCCTGGCGCTGGAAACCAGGTCCACCGTCGTGGGGTCCGAGTCGCAGTCCGGTCGCGATTTCGACTTCGGCGCGCAGCGGTCGTGGAAGGTGGTGAACCCAGGCCGGCTCAACGCGATGGGTTCACCGGTGGGCTACAAGCTGGTGCCGGGGGCCGCCATCCCCGCATTGATGGCGCCGGGGACACCGCAGTTCCTTCGCGCTCCGGTCATCGGGCACACGCTGTGGGTCACCCGGCACCACGACGACGAGAAGTGGCCCTGCGGCGCGTATCCCACGCAGAGCGAGCAGGACGACGGCATCACCCGCTGGATCGCCGACGACGAAGGCCTGGAGAACACCGACGTGGTGCTCTGGTACGTCTTCGGCATCCACCACCTCACCAGGCCGGAGGACTGGCCGGTGATGCCGGCCGACACGGTGTCGTTCTGGCTCAAGCCGTTCGGCTTCTTCAACCGCAACCCGGCGCTGGATCTGCCGCCGGCGCCGGCGGCCGACTCCTGCCACTGACCCGGCGGTGGCGATGCTTCCGTGGGTGACCGGACAGCGAAGGCCCCCGCCGGGAACGGCGGGGGCCTTTGCGTGAAGTCGACTGCTAGAGCACGACCAGCCCGGTGGTCTTGTCGCGGGCGGCGGTGAACCGGGCGGTGGCGTCAGCCCAGTTGATGACGTTCCACCAGGCGGTGACGTACTCGGCCTTCACGTTCTTGTACTGCAGGTAGAAGGCGTGCTCCCACATGTCGAGCAGCACGATCGGCACCTGCGCGAACGGGATGTTCCCCTGCTGGTCGAACAGTTGGAGGATGTTGAGGCGCTGACCGAGGGTGTCCCAGGCGAGAACCGACCAGCCGGAGCCCTGGATGGCGTTGGCGTTGGCGGAGAACTGCTTCTTGAACCCGTCGAACGATCCGAAGAACTCGTCGACGGCTGCGCCGAGCTCACCGTCCGGCTTGTCGCTCGCGCCGGGCGCGAGGTTCGGCCAGAAGATCGAGTGGTTGATGTGCCCGCCGAGGTGGAATGCCAGGTTCTTCTCCAGCAGGTTGACCGTGCCGAAGGAATCCTTCTCCCGCGCTTCGGCCATCTGGTCCAGAGCGGTATTGGCGCCCGTTACATAGGCGGCGTGGTGCTTGGTGTGGTGCAGCTCCATGATCTGACCGGAGATGAACGGCTCCAGAGCTGCGTAGTCGTACGGCAGCTCGGGCAGTGTGTACTGGGCCATAGCGGCCTCCCTTGGCAATAGTCGATCGATGCCGCGATCGCGGCCCCCGCTGTGAATCACCCACAGACCAGAGATCTCGAGCCTATACCTGACCGTTATCAAGCCGGCAGCCGCCCGCACCTGCCGAGGGTCAGCGCCTCGGGGGTCGACGAGGGCTAACCCCAGGACGGCAGCCAGGTCTCGGCGCGCAACTGGTCGGGTGTCATGGAGGTGCCGTTGAGCATGGGCAGCAGCCAGATGAAGTTGGCGACCACCAGACCGACGTAGAGCGCCACGATGCCGATCGACAGGTAGCGGCGTTCCACCCCCATCCGGGCGCTGCCCATGATGTCGCCGAGCACCAGGCAGATGGCGATGACCAGGAACGGTGCCAGCGGGGTGACGTAGAAGAAGTACATCTGCCGGTCGAGGTTGAAGAACCACGGCAGGTAGCCGGCGCCGTAACCGACCAGGACGGCGGCGTAGCGCCAGTCCAGCCGGGCGATGCACCGCCACAGCGCCCAGGCGCAGACGAACAGCGATATCCACCACAGAGCCGGGGTGCCGATCAGGAAGATGCGCTGGACGCAGTCGGTCCGGCCGGTGCCGCACCCGGTCTGGCCGGCGTCCGGGGCGTAGTAGAGCACCGGCCGGGTGCCGATCGGCCAGGTCCAGGGCTTGGATTCCCACGGGTGACGGTGCGCCGGATTGGAGTCCGAGGCGCCGGGAGAGCCGGGGGAGAGCAGATTGGCGTGGAAGTCGAGCATCTTGAACGTCCACTGCCACAGCGCGTTGTGCCACAGGCCGGCCGCCCAGTGCAGCGCGCTGTGCGGATTCGCCCATTCCCCTGCGTGGCTGGCATCGGCCATGAACTCGCGGCGGGGGAAGGCGTCCTCGGAGAAGAACCAGGCCCACCAGGAGGCGATGTAGACCCCGATCGGCACCACGGCCAGCGACCACAGCGAAGGCACCAGATCCCGCCGGACGACGGCGCGGATCGGCCGGCGAACACCGATCTCGCGGCGGGCGGTGATGTCCCAGATGACGCTGAGCACCCCGAATGCCGCGATCCAGTACACGCCGGAGTACTTGATGGCCGTGGTCAGGCCCAGGAAGATGCCGCAGCCGAAGCGCCACCAGCGCGCGCCCAGGGCGATCCCGGCCCGGTCGCCCCAGCCGGTCCACCAGCGCAGCGGCCCGGTCCGCGGCAAGAAGGCGTCGAACTGGCCGTACCGGGAAGCGTTCAGCCGGGCCCTGACCTGGTCGCGGTCGGCAACCAGACAGCAGAACGCAGCCAGGATGAACAACTCCTGGAACACATCCAGCAGCGCCGTCCGGGACTGTACGTAGCTGACGCCGTCGCAGATGACCAGGATGCCCGCGATGGCGCCCATCAGGGTGGATCTGGTCATCCGCCGGACGACCCGGATCATCAGGAAGATGACGATGGTGCCGGC
>CAXSEW010000461.1:0-3959 GCA_964236185.1 uncultured Nakamurella sp.
ATGAGGTTTGAGATACGGTGAAGTTGCTCAACGTAAGCGGGCCCCATTTTACCGTACCCACAGTGGGAGGCGTTGTCGTCACTCGAACATCTTCGGGTGGTGAAACATTCGTGCTTGCCGCGGCAGACAGTGCAACAGGAAGGCCTGTCACAAACATTTTGATTCCCTCTTGCCATTGCGCAAAGTTGATCGGAAGGCCGATATGGCTGCTGATTCGACCCGGTAAGTCAGCAAAGACATCCTGAATGTCCTGTCCCGACGCAAGGACACCCATTAATACATTGCCTATGTCTTTGACGGCTACTTCACGAGTAAGCGGTGGGATCACTATTGGGAAGGTCGGCTTATCTAGGGCCCACGCCGCACCCAGCTCCATTATGCACATCGCTCTACTCAGAAAGGTTGTCGAGATTAGCTCGATAACCAGACCCGCCTCTTGAAGCTCACTCCGGAGATGTGCGCGGATGTCTACGCCAGCCGGTATCCCCGTAGATCTAGCCGATGAGTAAAATATCCGATCGTTTGGCACCCCGCCTCGAATAAGGGTGGAATGCAAGAGCTCGGCGACACGAAGGTCGGCAAATGCGTGGCTTATGAAGATCTTCTGGGTCATTCAGGCCTTCGTCGTTGATCTCAAGTATTGCTCGATAGGTCTAATGGTGCGGGTCGACGGTCCTGTGCGGCGACGGATCGACTGCCGCCACCCGAAACGTATACGCCTGAAGATTGCGGGATGGCTAGACGACACCACGTGACCATGGTTGGAGCCTACAGAAGGGGCTACTGGCCCAGTTCATCGGCTAGATCACCAGCGACCGGGACGAGGACAAATTCGAGGACCGACGTCGCTGTTGCTTGTCCTGGTCGGAAAGGGAACTTGGGGAGCTGGCCGAACTCTTACAGTGGCTACCAGCCGGCGCGGCGGCTAGCGCGCGGGCACTTCAGGAGCCCCCCGTCGGCTGCGCGAGGAGCGCCGACGTCCTGATCTATTTGAGGCGGTTGGCTGATGTCTGCGGCGTGGACCTCGCTAGCGCGGCGCCCGCCAAGCTTGGTGCGGCAGGAAGAAGTACCCCATCAGCGATTCGTCGATCGGGCACCGGGCCGCGCTAGCTCGGCGATCGATGTAACGTCTGTCGTCGGTCAACGGCGAGCGTCGAACTGACTGCTTCTTATTGCGACCCGCCGTCTTCCAGATCGCCCTCGACATCCAAATACACCTGCGCCATCTGCTCCATCACGGCCGGATCAGGCTCAGCCCACAGCCCACGGTCAGCAGCCTCGTTCAGCCGCTCGATGATCCCGCGTAGCGCCCAAAGATTCGCATGGCGCAGAAACGCCTGGTTCTCCTCGCCGGAGGTGTAGGTCTTGGCCAGCGTCTCGTACATCCAGTCGGTCATCTCGCCGGCGGTGGCGTCGTAGCCAAACAGGTGGTCAACGGTGGCGGCCAGCTCGAACGCCCCCTTGTAGCCGTGCCTACGCATCGCGGAGATCCAGCGCGGGTTGACAACCCGGGCCCGGAACACCCGGGCCGTCTCCTCGGTCAGCGACCGGGTGCGCACCGCGCCCGGCGTCGTCGAGTCGCCGATGTAGTCGGTGGGGGCAGTGCCTGTCAGGGCCCGGACGGTCGCGACCATGCCGCCGCGGTACTGGAAGTAGTCATCGGAGTCGGCGATGTCGTGCTCGCGGGTGTCGGTGTTCTTCGCAGCCACCACGATCCGCCGGTAGTTGGCCTCCATGTCCTCCCGCGCCGGCCGTCCATCTAGGCCGCGGCCGTAGGCGAAGCCGCCCCAGGCGGTGTAGACCTCCGCCAGGTCGCCGTCGTCGCGCCAGTTGCCGGACTCGATCAGCGGCAGCAAGCCGGCCCCGTACGAGCCAGGCATCGACCCGAAGATCCGGGTGGTCGCCCGGCGCTGGTCGCCGTGCTCGGCCAGGTCGGCCTGGGCGTGCGCCCGGACGTAGTTCATCTCCGCTGGCTCGTCCAGCGCCGCCACCATGCCGACCGCATCGTCCAGCATGGCCAGCACGTGCGGGAACGCGTCCCGGAAGAAGCCGGAGATCCGGACCGTCACGCCGATCCGCGGCCGACCCAGTTCGGCCAGCGGCAGCGCGCGCAGGTCGGACACCCGGCGGGAAGCTTCGTCCCATACCGGCGTTACGCCCATCAGCGCCAGCACCTCGGCGATGTCGTCGCCGGAGGTGCGCCTCGCCGACGTGCCCCACACCGACAAGCCCACCGACTTCGGGTACTCGCCGTTGTCCAGTAGGTAGCGCTCGACCAGTGACTCGGCCATCGCGCTGCCGGTGTCGTACGCCAACCGGGACGGGATGGCCTTCGGGTCGACGGAGTAGAAGTTGCGGCCGGTCGGCAGCACGTGCATCAGCCCGCGCAGCGGCGACCCGGACGGCCCGGCGGAGACGAACCCGCCGTCCAGCGCATGCACGATCGAGGTCAGCTCGGCGGTCGTTGCGGCCAGCCGCGGCACCACCTCGGTGGCGGCGAACTCCATCACCGCGAGCACCGACGGGTCGGAGTCCGGCAGCACGCTCTGCACCACCGCGGCCATCGAGGATGGCTGCCAGGCAGCAGCTTCCGCGGCGAGCACCCACGACCGGGCCTGTGCCTCGACCGCATCCACGGCAGCGAGTTCGGCGCCGTCCTTCAGACCGAGCGCCGCCCGCAGGCCGGGTAGTGCCGCCGTCACGCCGCCCCATACCTGGGTGGCCCGCAGCATGGCCAGCACCAGGTTGACCCGGGCCTCGCCGACCGGCGCCTGCCCGAGCACGTGCAGCCCGTCGCGGATTTGCATGTCCTTGATCTCCCAGAGCCAGCCGTCCACGTGCAGGATTAAGTCGTCGAAGTCAGTGTCGTCCGGCCGGCCGCCGGCCATGCCGAGGTCGTGATCCATCTTGGCGGCCTGGATCAGCGTCCAGATCTGCGCCCGCACCGCCGGCAGCTTCGCCGGGTCCATCGCCGCGATGCTCGCGTGCTCATCGAGCAACTGCTCGAGCCGGGCAATGTCGCCGTAGGACTCGGCCGGGCCATCGGCGGCACCAGGTGGTCGACGATGGTGGCGTGGGCGCGGCGTTTGGTCTGCGTGCCTTCGCCAGGATCGTTGATCAGGAACGGGTAGATCAACGGCATGTTGCCGATCGACGCGTCGGTGCCGCAACCCGCCGACATGCCGACGTTCTTGCCCGGCAGCCAATCCAGGTTGCCGTGCTTGCCCAGGTGGACGACGGCGTGCGCACCGAAGCTGTTCTCCAGCCAGCGGTAGGCCGCCAGGTAGTGGTGCGACGGCGGCATATCCGGGTCGTGGTACATGGCCACCGGGTTCTCCCCGAACCCGCGCGGCGGCTGGATCAGTACGACGACGTTGCCGGCCTGCAGCGTGGCCACCACGATCTCGCCGTCCGGGTCGGTGGATCGGTCGACGAACAGCTCACCCGGTGCCGGGCCCCACGTCTCGACCATCGGGTCGGCGAGCTCGGCCGGCAGTTCGGCGTGCGAGGGGCGGTAGTCAGCGGCCGGGATCCGCACCGGCGAGCCCGAGACTTTTTCGCTAGTGAGCCATTCCTCGTCCTGACCGCCCGCGGCGATCAGCGCGTGGATCAGCGCGTTGCCGGCGGTGTCCGGCTCCTCGCCCTCGATGGGATTCAGGGGAGCCGGTGCCGCGAAGGCGCGCCGGGGCTGTCGGCCGACCCGGCGCCGCCGCGTTCCTCGCCTTCGGGCAGGCGCGTGAAGCGGACGAGTGTCGCGCGGCGCGCCCTGCCTTCCGGAAAGATTCCGGGGAAAGATTCTCAGGGCGGCGTCGGATCCGGGCCGCAGCGTTCGTAGACAGGGTGAAGGTCGCCCGCCCCGGGGTGCCCACCACGACAGGAGATGATCGGAATGCAGTACTTGATGGCTGTGTACGGACCGGCCGAGATGACGGAATTCGGCAGCTACCCCGACAAGGCGA
>CAXSEW010000462.1:0-3954 GCA_964236185.1 uncultured Nakamurella sp.
CCGGATCTGCACCGCCTCGTCCGCAAGACGGACGAACAACGCACCCCGCTCTGCAGCTGTGTGGAGCGCGATGACCCGTATACCGTAATCGTGCTCAGCATTCAGCTCCTGTACCGCACGAATCAGCCGAACAGCCGGCTCGCCTCGATTGACTATCGCGACCCTCTTGAACATTTTTCCGTGCTCCTTAGAATACGAATGTCGTTCCTGACCCGCATCACGATCTCGTCGGCACCGGTACTTGTCCTACTGGTTCTCACATCATCGACGCAAGCCACTCGATCCCCGCTTGGTAAACGTTCGTTCACCCGCTGCAACCGGCGGCCGATCACGTTGCCAGGAGAGTGCTGATTCCTGGCAAGATATAAGTAGGTAGCTGTTCGAAAGGTATTGAATCGACCATTTCCGCGGTCGTCTCGCCGGTCAATACCAGAACCGAATCCATGTGCGCGGCGACGGCCATGGCGATGTCGGTGGACAGTCGATCACCGACCATGACGCAATCGCGGACATCGAGACCGAGGATCCACATCGCCGTGTTCAGCATGATCGGATCGGGCTTGCCGGTATTGACCGAACACTTGACCCTGGTGCAGGCCTCGATCGCCGCCACGATCGCTCCGGCGTCCGGTTCGCCACGGCCGCCCGGGAAGGGGCAGTAAACATCCGGGTTCGTGGTCACCAGGCGGGCCGGCCGCGGGCGGGTCAGAGCGTCGAACGCGATCTGCAGTTTGGCGTAGTCGAAGGTGCGGTCATAACTGGCGACGACGATGTCGGTGTTCTCGGCGTTGTCGGTCAAGCGGACCCCGGCACCCGCGATGGCCGCCCGCAAAGGCGCCTCACCGATGACGAATGCCCCGGTGCCACACGGTTGTGCGGCCAACCACGTGGTCATCGTGACAACGGTGTTGAGGATCTCCTCCGGCCGGGTCGGAATACCGAGCGCAGTCAGTTTGTCCGCGTACATGTCGCGGTTCCGCGTCGGGTTGTTGGTCAAGAACAACACCCGAGCGCCGCGGCTGCGCAGATGTGCTATCACCTCGGCCGCGCCGGGTAGCAACTGCGAGCCGAGGTAGACAGTGCCATCGAGATCGAAGATGTAGCCGCGGTATTCGCGGACCACAGTACGAACCATGGACCCGGTGCCGTTGGGTGTCATGATTGCACCGCCGCAAGCCGGCCGAACAGCTCCCGGAGCGACGGATAGATGTCCCGGTAAACGTGGTAGAGGTCCTCGTAGACGCCTACGGTGGCCGGGTCTGGTTCGAAGCTGAGGCTGGTACCGCTCATCGCCGCGGCGGCCGCGGAAACCGAGGAGTGAATACCGACCGCGGCGGCCGCGAGCACACCGGCACCCAGGCAGGTGCTCTCGTACTCGCGGACGACCTGCACCGTTCGCTGCAGCACGTCGGCGATGATCTGACACCACACGCGGCTACGGGAGCCGCCGCCGAGGGCGATGATCCTGCTGATCGGTTCGTGCGTCGCCGCTTCTGCGCCATCCGTCAGCAGCCGTTGCTCGAAGGCAATGCTTTCCAACAGCGCACGGTAGACGTGACCTTTGCCGTGCATCCCGGTCAGACCTATCAGCGCTCCCTTGGCGTTGTGGTCCCAGTACGGCGTCAATGCGCCGGTCCAGTACGGCAGCGCCAGCAGCCCGTGCGAGCCGGGGGGCAGTAGCGCAGCGGCAGCTTCCAGCACCTGCTCGGGGGCAAGCTCCAGGCCCAACGCCCGGGTGTCCACGCCGGCGAACCGGTCCACGAACCACTTGATGTTGTAGGTCCCACCGCCGATGAACGTTTCCAGCGTGTAGCCGGTGGTTCCGGCGGTGAGAGTGCGGAATTCGCGGGCATAGGCGTACTGCTCGCTGAACGTGCCGGACACCACGCCGGTACCAAGGTTCAGGTAGGCGGCACCGGGGGCGGTGATGCCGCAGCCCAGCTGTGCGGCCTGACCGTCGCCCAGGCCGGCGATGACCGGAAGCCCCGCGGTCACCCCCAGCTCGGCGGCTGCGGAGCCGACGGCGCCGATCACCTCGCCGGGGCCGACCAGCTCGCATAGTTGATCGCGCCCGATACCCGCGGCGCTCAACAGGTTGTCGTCGTAGTCCAAGGTGGTCAGATCTACCAGGCCGAGCGGATCTGCGCTGGCCCAGCTGGTGCGCCACTCACCGGTGATGCGGTGCACCAGGAAACCATGGACATCGACGACCTTCGCCGTCTGCTGCAGCGTTTCGGGCTCGTTCTCGGCCAGCCACAGCAGTTTGTACCAGGCCGGGGTCGGATTCGGGGGCTTGCCGGTGATCCGATGCACCTCGGCGGTGCCGTACTTCTGGACTTGCGCGGTAGCCCGGGTGTCGGCCCACACCATCGCCGGCCGCAGCGGCCGGCCAGCCTGATCGAGGCAGGCGAAGGTTTCCCGCTGATGGGTGATGCACAGCGCGGCGATGCGGTCGGTGGGCACCGATTGCACCGCCCGGCGCACCGCAGCGGCACCGGCGGTCCACCAGTCCTCGGCATTCTGCTCGGCGTAGCTCGGCGCCGGCTGAACGAGCTCGAACTCGGCGCGGGCCATCGACAGCGCGCGGCCATGGGCGTCCCACACCACCGCCTTTGCCGCGGTGGTCGAACAGTCCAGCCCGATCACCAGGTCGCGGTCAGCCACGCCGCACCGCGCCCGGCGCGATAGCGTCCTGGGCCCGGGACAGCACCTGCGCCACGTCCTCGTCGGTCCACCAGCCCAATAACGCCAGCAGGTCCACCACCGAGAACCGGTTCCGCATCAAGCCGCAATTGCGCACGGCCCAGAACACCAGCTCCGCGTTCACCGCGGGGACGATCTGATCGAACCCCGCGGCTGCTCCGGCGGACACCAGGCCGGTACCGATGAACTGTGCGCTGCGCACCAGGGGTCGCAGCTCCGCGAATGCGGTTGGCCAGTCCGCCAACACCGCCGCGATGCGGTCGCGGTTCGCATTCACAGCAGCGAGTTTGCGCTGTCCGTCGACCCAGCACTCGGCACCGATGCGGCCGGTGGGATCGGCGCTGTGAAAGGCCGCGAGCACAACGGCTTCGTACTCGGCGGCCGCCGGTATCTGCAGCAGCTCTTGCGGATCGGCGGTCGTTTCCAGACGATCGAACAGCATTTCCCAGGCCGCCGCCGCGACGACCGATGCTGCCCCGACCTGCGCCCCGTGCAGGCCGACCGGGAGTCCGTGCTGGCCGTGCCACAGGTCGAACATGTGGCTGATCAGGTGCTCGACACCCGAAAGACACGCGGTGGAACCCGATACCCCGGTAGCTATACCCCTCAGGGCAAGCGCCTGTACCAGACGTTGGGTGGAAGCAATTTCCTGACCGAGGCCGGCCGACCAGACGTCGAGGTCGAGCCCGACTGCGTCCAACACGCGAATCGGACCGGGGTGGAACGATTCATCGATGCCGAGCAGCTGCGCGAGCTTCCAGTCGGCCGGCGCGGTGAACATCGAATTGATTTCCCCGAAGCCGGCAATGTTCATCGACCTCGGCGCCTCCGCAATGGTCTCGATGTCGGCCACGACCACATCGGGCCAACGGGAATCCACCGTTCGTTTCACGCCGTTGCGAAGGATGACCGAGACGTTGTCGGTGAATCCGTCGACCGAGGCCGCCGTCTGCACAGTCACCAGGGGTAGGCCGCCCGCGTCCCGAGATGCGAGCTTGCCGATGTCGGTGATGGTGCCGCCGCCGATGGTGATGACCGCAAGCACACCGTCGATGGCGGCCGTCGCCCGGCCGATCACATCCTCGTCGGCGTGCAAATCCGCATGTCCGTCGGACAGTACGACCCGTCGAACCTCGTACCGGTCGGAGAGTGCTTTCGCGATAGAAGCTTTGATGTCGATGCTGTGCCGGAGGATGGGTGTCCGGTCCATGATCAGCGCTACCTCGGGACGGTCCGGCAGGCCGGCCGAGG
>CAXSEW010000463.1:0-3949 GCA_964236185.1 uncultured Nakamurella sp.
CTCTGCGGATGAGAAAACCTCCATCCAGGCCCGGTGCCGGTGTCATCCGAGTTTGCCCCTGGCAGTGCCCGGATGATGCGGGTGAACCACGACTACCACCGCCGCGGCGCCGTGGCCTACCTCGCCGCCTACGACGTCCACCGCGCGAAAGTGTTCGGCCGCTGCGAGGACACCACCGGGATCACCCCGTTCGAAGCGCTCGTAACCCAGGTGATGACCCAGGAGCCCTACCGCTCCGCCCAGCGCGTGTTTTGGGTCGTGGACAACGGCTCATCCCACCGCGGAGCAAAGGCTATCGACCGACTGGCCGAGCAATTCCCGAACGCGGTGATGGTCCACACCCCGGTGCACGCCTCCTGGCTCAACCAGGTGGAAATCTTCTTCTCGATCGTCCAGCGGAAAGTATTGACACCCAACGATTTCACCGACACCGATGTCATCACCGGGCGCCTAGCCGACTTCGAATCCCGCTACAACCAGACCGCCACAGCGTTCAAGTGGAAGTTCACCACCACCGACCTGGACAACTTCCTGCAACGACTGGACCGCCACACCGACCACCGGACGGCCGCGTGACCACCGGAGTAGACGGTCACCGTGCCGGTCGCATGTTTTTCGTCGGTGCCGACGTAGACGGTCCAGTTCAGCGAGAGCGGTTTGCCGATCTTCCCGGATTGCGGCCTGGACTGAGCGTCGGGGGTACGGGCAGTGGTCCTGGCGTTGGCCGCAGCCACGACCGCCGCCGCTCTGGATGGCGGCGCAGCTGTCGTGCTCGGTGCTGCCACGCCGGCCGTCAGGCAAAGGACGGCCGGCGCGACAGCGCACAGGATCAGCGTGCGAACTCGATTCATGGTTCCCCCTGGCGTTGTCTCGGCAGTTCCGCCGCAGCATGCACGAAGAGGATGGCCGGCGGGACGCCAATACGTGAATCTTCCGAATTCTCGCGAACGCCGCTTGGCAACATAGACATACCCGCGACGTTCGCCTATCGCGTCCTGGTGTCATCCGAACTCGAGGTCCTTCGTTCTGGCGAGCAGCTCGTCGGCGCGGATTTCGATGTCGTCGAGGGCGTCGGCGAGCGGGGCGAGCTGCTGTACGGCGTCCTTTTTCCGTTGGTTGGCCGCCTCCCAGTCATATACCGGCCGCGCCACCGCCGGTACCGGAGCAACCGCCGCCTGGTCCGCGCCACCGGAAGCGACGACCTCGTCGGCGTCCATCACTCGGTGGTGGGCCAGGCCGGTGTCGGCCTGCCGGGCCAGCCGGGAGGTGGAGTGCGGACTCATCGGCTCGATGGGATAGGGCAGCTGTCCCCACTGGTTGATCGGCGGGAACAGCGGCGCATCCAAGGTGCGGTCGTCGATCGGCTTCGGCACGTAACACGGATGGTGGCTAGCGGCGGTGACCTCCTCGGCGTCCTTCAGCAGCTTCTTCACACGCCTGTTGGTGACCTCGGCGTCCAGAACCCGCCGCCACCGCACCAACGCGCACGGCCCGCACAGCACCGGATCCACCGCCGACTCGATGACATGCTCGGCGCCGCGCCGGTCGGTGACGGTCGCGACGCCCCCACCAATCTGCATCTGGCCGACGGTGAGCCGGGGCAGTTGCCGGTACGGGATCGTGGTGTAGGCGGCGAGGGTGAGCAGTGCCCGGTCGCGGCGGCCGAACAGCCCGCCGAGCCAACCGTGGGACGGCAGCAAATGCATCAGCATGTCGACCTGGGTCGGATCGATCAACTCCCGCGACGGGGGAAGCTCCCGCCCCGGGTCGGTCGGTGTGGGGTGGCCGGCGATGCGGTGGTGGTGGGCGATGGCGGCGAGCCGCCGTCGGATGGTGGCGGGTGCGCCGGGGCAGCCGGTGGTGAACGCGAGAACGGCGGCCCAGTCCGCGGGAAGCGGCATGTGGTCGGTTGCGGTGCACCAGTCGGTGAACAGCGCCCAGTCCGCCGCGTACCCGGCCACAGTCCTTACGGACAGCAACTTGGCAGCCGTCGAGGTGGCCCGAGCCGCGGAGTAGGTGCTCATAGGTCGAGTTTCAGGACGGCGTTGCCGAGGAGGGGGGCGAACTCGCGGGCGTAGACCTCGAGCATCTTCGGATCGCGGTGGCCGGTCTGCCGCATGATCGAGTGCGCGTCGGCGCCGGCCCGGAACGCCTCGGTGACGAACCCGGACCGCAGCGAATGCCCACCCAACAGGTCCACCTGCGCCGCGGTGAACCCGGCCGCGGCGGCGCGCCGCTGGATCATCACCGCCACCGCGTCACCGCTCATAACCCTGCTCGGCCGGCCGGTCTTGTGCACCGTCGGGAACAACCACCGCTCCCCTGCTTCATCGCCATCGGCCGCCGCCTCCCGCCCGCCCGCGGCGCCCGTAGTGGCTGTGCTGACGGAGTTGTCGACGCTTCGGCAGCAGTGCTCGGCGGGACGGCCCGGCTTGGGCAGCTGAGTGATCGCCCCAGCGCGACCATCCTCGCTGTAGGCCTGGAGTAGCCGGCGCCAGCGGACCAGAGCGCAGGGCGGGCAGGTCCGCGGATCCCGCCCGAACGGCAACGCCCGCACCGTGCCGGCGCCCTCTTGGTCGGTCTTGGAGGAGCGGACCCTCACGTGCAGCCCGTCGGCGGGGTGCACCGTCACATCCGAGATCCGCAGGCCAATCAGTTCGCTGCGGCGGTGCGCGCCGGCGAACCCCATCAACAGCAACGCCGCGTCGCGGTGCGCGGCCATCCCGGCCGGCCACACCGTCATCGACGGACGCATCGCCTCCAACAGGGTGCGGACGTCGGTCAGCAGCAGCGGGCTGCGGCGTTTCGGCGGCGTCTTCCGTGTCCGACGGACCCCGGACAGGGCGCGGCGGACCACCTCCGAACGGCCCGGCGCGGGGAGGCCCGCGGCGGTGTGGACCTGGTTGATCGACGAGGTCCACCGGGTCAACGACGCGGACCCGTACCTCGGCCGACCGTCGGTCCTGCGCTTCTCGGCGGCAGCGGTGAGGTAGGCGGCGACCACCATCGGCGATGCCGGCAACGCCGCAAACCCGGCCGAGGTCGCCCAGCGTTCAAACCGCGCCCAATCAGAGCGGTACGCCGCCTTCGTCGCGGAAGAGGTCGAGGCATCCACCGCCGCCCACACCCGGTCCACGATCTCCACCGGCAACGCGAAGGCCTCGACCGGCATGCCCAGGCGGTGATCGGGCAGAGCGGCATCCACCGGTTGGCTGGCGGCGGCGACGGAGGTCACCGGCAGGTCAGCCGGTACCGTCCGCTCCCCCATCGGTTCCATCGACCCGCCTTCCGCGCTGCTGTCCATCACTAACATAGGCGCCTGACCAGCGGAGCGACCGGTCGGTTGACACCGAATCCGTCGTCACTATCGTTCGAATCACCGGCGGCAAACGACTGACAAGGGACAGGCCAGCAGACCGACAGGGGTATCGGTGATGATGCCGCCTCACCTGGCCTGGGTCGCCCACCAACCAGCGGTCAGGGCGACCAAATCAAACACGAAGACTGCCACCCCACCTCCGACGACCAATGGGACGGAGGTCGCAACGCCCACCACGATCACCAACAGTGCCAGCAGCGTGACCAATCCGAAGAAGAAAACCCGGTGCCGGCCGCGGGTTGCAACCGGGCCGCCTGATCCGGTGAGCAGCCGCGCCAAGGTGGGATCTTGGGCGTTCAGCTGGTCGGCGAGTTCGGTCAGCCGCCGACTTTCATCGCTGCTCAACGCCATGTGTTGCCAACCCCTCTGTCTCCGCAACCGCACCTGCACTATCCAGGGCGCTCCCCACTGACATTGCGGCTGCCGCAAGGTCTGATGTTGGTACGACCGCTAGAACCCGCCCCCGGCATAACTTGGCAACCGACAAGCCGACCGAATCGAACGGTTCTACAACCCTCGCACCACTACCCCTCCAATCGATGCTCTCCTGACCATCCGACGGAGCTAGGA
>CAXSEW010000464.1:0-3944 GCA_964236185.1 uncultured Nakamurella sp.
TCGCCCCGGGGTTCTTCATGATCCTCACCGGGTTCCATCCGGAGGTGAAGGCCAGCCTCAACACGCCACAGATCTTCGCCCCGCTGACGCTCAACGGCTACAAGCAGTTCTTCGGTTCCAGCTCCGGTCAGAGCCCGTGGCCGTTCGTGATCAACTCGGCGATCGCGTCCATCGTCTCCACCCTGCTGGTGCTGTGCTTCGCCATTCCGGCGGCCTACGCGCTCTCGGTCAAGCCGGTGCGCAAGTGGACCGACGTGATGTTCTTCTTCCTGTCCACCAAGTTCCTGCCGGCCGCCGCGGGCCTGGTCCCGTTGTTCGTCATCGCGAAGACCATCGGCGGCCTGAACCACCTGTGGTTCATGATCATCCTGTACATGGCGATGAACCTGCCGATCGCGGTGTGGATGATGCGCTCGTTCCTGGCCGACATCCCGCCGGCCCTGTTCGAAGCGGCGTCGCTGGACGGTGCCGGCCTGATCAAGACGCTGCTCAAGGTGATCGCGCCGATCGCCGGGCCCGGCATCGCGTCCACCTCGCTGATCTGCTTCATCTTTTCGTGGAACGAGCTGTTCCTGGTCAACGTGCTGACCAGCACCTCCCAGGCGCAGACGCTTCCGGCGTTCCTGCCCAGCCTGGTCACCTCCCAGGCGCTGTTCCTGGGCAAGCTCTGCGCGGCCGCGACGGCTGTTTCGCTACCCGTGCTGATCGCCGGGTTCGCGGCGCAGGACAAGCTGGTCCAGGGTCTGTCGCTGGGAGCCGTCAAGTAACCGCCCCGGGCTGGCTTCTCGTCGTCGACCGCTTCCGCAACCAGCAAGCACCCAGCAAAGGACACCCTCGATGGTCTCGCTCAACACTGCCAACCTGACGGTCATCGGCGAGACCGTCCCGGTGCCCACCTACGACCGCAGCCAGGTCACCACCGGGGTGGTGCACTTCGGGGTCGGCGGCTTCCACCGGGCCCATCAGGCGATGTATCTGGACCGGTTGATGTCCGAGGGCGAAGCGTTCGAATGGGGCATCTGCGGCGTCGGCGTGATGCCGTTCGACGCCCGGATGCACGAGACGATGCAGGCGCAGGACTGCCTGTACACGCTGGTGCTCAAGGATCCGGACGGGTCCTGGGAGCCCCGCGTCATCGGGTCCATCGTCGAGTACCTGTTCGCGCCGGACGATCCGGAAGCGGTCGTCGAGAAGATGGCCGACCCGGCGATCCGCATCGTGTCGATGACGGTGACCGAGGGCGGCTACAACTTCCACCACGTCACCGGCCTGTTCGACGAGAGCAATCCTGACGTGGTGGCGGACCTGGTTCCGGGCGCCGCGCCGCGCACCACCTTCGGTCTCATCACCGAGGCACTGGTCCGCCGTCGCGCCCGCGGCATCGCGCCGTTCACAGTGATGAGCTGCGACAACATCCAGGGCAATGGGCACGTCGCCAAGGAGGTATTCACCGCCTTCGCCCGGTTGCGGGAGCAACAGGGCAATGATCCGGGTCTGGGCGACTGGGTCGCCGCGCAGGTCCGCTTCCCGAACTCGATGGTCGACCGGATCACTCCTGGCACCACCGACGACGACCGGGCCGCCATCAGCGACCGGTTCGGCATCGAGGACGGCTGGCCCGTGGTCTGCGAGCCGTTCACCCAGTGGGTACTCGAGGACGACTTCACTCTGGGGCGACCGCCGGTGGAAGAGGTCGGCGTGCAGGTGGTGACCGATGTTTCAGCCTACGAGCTGATGAAGCTGCGGCTGCTCAACGCCAGCCACCAGGCGCTGTGCTACTTCGGGTACCTGGCCGGGTACCGACTGGTGCACGAGGTGGCGCAGGATCCACTGTTCGCGGAGTTCCTGCTCAAGTACATGGACGACGAAGCCACCCCGACACTGGAGCCCGTCCCCGGCATCGATCTGGATGACTACAAGCACCAGCTCATCTCCCGGTTCTCCAATGCCGGAGTGCGCGACACGGTGGCCAGGCTGTGCGCCGAGAGTTCCGACCGCATCCCCAAGTGGCTGCTGCCGGTCATCCGTAGTCAGATCGCCGCAGACGGACCGATCGCGCTGTCCGCCGCGGTGGTGGCGAGCTGGGCGCGGTATGCCGAGGGTGTCGACGAGCAGGGCCAGCCCATCCAGATCGTCGATCGGCTGGCGGACCGGCTGAAGGCCACCGCGGCCCGGCAGCACGACGAGCCGCTCGCCTTCGTGTCGGACCGGGAGATCTTCGGGGACCTGGTCGACGAACCGGCCTTCGTTGCCGCCTATCTCGACGCGCTGAACTCGTTGCACTCCGTCGGCGCTCGCGCCACGCTGCAGAAGCTGATGAGCGCCGTCAGCGCCTGAACCGGCGGGCGTTGGTCACCATGCAGGTCGTCACCGCGCACGTCGTCACCGGGCAGGTGGCACCGCGCGCAGGATCGGTCGGCCGTCGGGCAGCTGCACCTCGAGCCGGGAAATGTCCTTGAGGTGCAGCGAACTCGCGGTGGTGACCGTCGTTCCCGATCCGGCGACCGATGCCCAGGAGCCCAGCGATTGCGGCTTGCCCGCCGGGTCGAAGGCGACGAGCTGATATCCGACGCCGCTCTGGTGACCACCCTCGTAGGCGCAGTGCACGATCACACTGGTTCCCCACT
The DNA here is from genome assembly GCA_964236185.1 of uncultured Nakamurella sp. GTDB lineage: Bacteria > Actinomycetota > Actinomycetes > Mycobacteriales > Nakamurellaceae > Nakamurella. Next base: position 2,628 of record CAXSEW010000464.1, read on the forward strand.
GCTTGTCGCTGAGCTGCAGCGATACGTCCATCGGTCCAGCGACCAGCGGTGTCATGGCCACCGGCTGCGCCGAGGCCTGTTGGACTTGAGGTGCCGGACGCGCGATCAGCGCGACCATCAGAGCGATCACCGCCGCGGCGGCGGCCCCGACCAGTCCGGACAGCACCACCCGTCGCCGTCGCTCACGGGCGACGCTGACCAGCAACCGCGGCAGCAGCGTGCCGGGGACGGGGATGCTCGGAGCTCCGACGTCGACCGGCGAGGTGGTGGCCAGCAGACCGGGCAGGCCGGCCAGTCGGCCGACCGACGTCCGGCACTTCGAGCAGTTCGTCAGGTGCTGCTCGAACGCCTGCCGTTCGCTGGGCGACAGGCTGCCGAGCACGTAGGCAGCATCGTCGAGACACAGCGCGGGGTCGGTGGTCGGCCCGCTGGGACGCGGATCGCCGGTCATGTCACCACCCCCATTTCCTCGAGCGCCAATCGGAGTGCGTGCAGTGCGTAGTGCAATCGGGACTTGACGGTGCCGGTCGGGATACCCAGCCGGACGCCTGCCTGCCCGGCTGTACTCCCCCGGAAGTAGCACTCCAGCAGCACGTCACGATGGTCGGGGGTGAGCCGCCGCAACGCATCGCCGACCAGCATGGATTGCAGGGCAGCATCTGTCCGGTCCGGTTCCAGCTGCTCCGGTACCAACTCCATCAGCGCTTCCGGTCGGCGGCCCTTGGCCCGCCACTGGTCGACGACGATGTTCCGTGCCACCGTGAACAGCCAGCTGCGCGCCGAATCGTTCTGCTGCGGGTCGGCAGCCAGCAGTTCGGGCCGGCGCCAGGCGCGTAGCAGTGTCTCCTGGACGACGTCCTCCGCGCGACCGTGGTCACCACCGGTCAGCCGCAGCACGAACGACCAGAGGGCAGTTGCGTGCTCGTCGTGAAGTGCGCGCATCAGATCGGCGCTCGACTCCGCCACCTGCCGCCCCTCCACAGTTCTTGCGATTTCGGTGCCGCCGTACTCGTCCGTGCCGCTGGATCCGGTGTTCACCGGGTATGTCCGGCCCTCTGGTGGACTAACGTCCGTCGCCGACCAAAGGTTCACCGCACCTCGCGAGTGAACCTTTTCGGCGTCCGGCGCGTTTCCCGTGCATGACGACTCCGCCCGCAGCAGCCGCCCACTCCTCCGATCCCGCCTACCCGGCCGTCACCGAGGGGTCGGGTAGCTCGATCAATCGGCGCCAAGCGCTGGTAGCGGTAGGACTTGGGGCGAGCGCGCTGACCCTCGCCGCCTGTGGAAGCTCTGGCACCGCCGCCGCCAGCAGCACTT
>CAXSEW010000465.1:0-3929 GCA_964236185.1 uncultured Nakamurella sp.
CCGCGGGCGACGATCTTCGGGTCGACCCCCATCTCGGCCGCCATGATCCTCGCGATGTGCGATGTCTCGACCAGGTGCCCCAGTACGTTCTGGCCGTAGGAGGTCCGGTACTTGAGCCGACCCACCAGGTTGATCAACTCCGGATGCAGGTCGGTGATCCCGACGTCCAGCATGGCGTCCTCCGCGGCCCGGCGGCACAGCGCCTCCACTTCGTCACCGGCCCGCTCGAAGGCTTCCTCGATGCGGTGCGGATGGATGCGGCCGTCGTCGATCAGCATCTGCAGGGTGACCCGGCCGACCTCGCGCCGGACCGGGTCGAAGCATGACAGCAGTACCGCCTCCGGGGTGTCGTCGATGATGACGTTCACACCGGTGATGGTCTCGAAAGTCCTGATGTTCCGGCCCTCCCGGCCGATGATCCGTCCCTTCACCTCGTCGGCGGGCAGGTGGACCACCGACACCACCGACTGCGCCGTCTGATCAGAAGCCACCCGCTGGACCGCCTCGGCGACGATCGCCCTCGCCTTGGTCTTGGCAGTGGCTTCCGCCTCGCTCTCGATCCGCCGGATCATGAACGCGGCATCGCGGCGTACCGCCTCCTCCTGGGCAGCGAGCAGCTCCGCACGGGCGGCCGGAACGGTCAGCCCCGAGATCCGGGTCAGTTCCGCCTGTTGGACGTTGCGCTGTTCGTCGACCTCACGGACCAGCCTCTCGACGTCGTCCGCCCTGGCGGCGAGCGCCGCCGATTGCTGGCGCAGATCGTTCTCCCGGGAGTCCGCGGCCGACCGCGACTGACCCAGCTCGGCCCGTTCAGCCCGGAGTCGCTCCTGCTCGGCGGCGAGTGCGCGCTGACTCTCCGTCAGCGACCGGGCGCCGGCTTGCAATCTCTCCTCTGCTGCCTGCAGTTCTCCGCGTTCGAGGGCCAGCGCCGCTACTGCTTCCTTGGCCAACCGCCCCCGCTCGGACTGCAGCGTCGAGCGCAGTTGCGCCGCTTCTGCCTCGGCGTCCGCGAGGGTCACCTTGGCCTGCTTTGCGGCTTCTGCACGGGTACGCGCCGCCTCGGCCTGCGACCGCTCCCGGACGGAATCGGCCGCCTGCGCGGCAACCCTGCCGACCTTTTCGGCCGCTGCGGCGGCCTGGTCCCGCACCGCTTCCAGCTGACGCCGATCGAGTTCGGTCGACTCCCCGACCGTAGACGTGGGGGCATCCATGCGGAGGGGCGCCCCTGCTGATGATGCAATTGTTTCGGTCAAGAGCTGACGAATGGCGTTCTCATCGAGCGATGGTGCGGTGGACTGCCGCCGCAGCATTCGTATCAGGACGGCAAGAGCCGCGACCAGAACGATGACGAGAACGGCAATAAGGGCGTTCGACATGGCACCTCCCTCGTTGTCGCCGTCCGTGGACGGAGGGAGTATCGCGGGCGCACGCCAACTCGGCGACGACCATCGTCGGGACCTCCCTGTGGAGGTTGGGTCCCCGGGGCCCGATCCTGCTGGGCATATGCGGCGAAAGCACCGCTATCGATCACGCACTACAGAGGCAGCGCGCGCTTCGTGATTCTCCTGTGACATTGAGATTAAAGACGCGCCCTGAAGCGGTCAAGCCGGGCCGAACTTCAGCAACGGACCAGCGGTGGGCCCGACCGGCAGGCAGTGCTATCCGACGTCCCCTCCGTAGGCCTGCAGCGCGGATTCCACCACCGGGACCGCTACCTCGGCTGGATACCCCCGCCGGTCCAGCAGGCCCAGCAGCCGGCGGCGGGCCGCTGTCGGGCCGGCCGCCATGGCGGCATCGATGCGCTTGTCGATCAGCTCGGCGGCCCGGGTCCGCTCCGCTGCGGTGTCGACCACCTGCACCGCATCGGACATGACCTCTTCGTCGACCCCGAGCTTGCGCAACTCGGTGCGCAGGGCGGCGCGTCCCAGCGCCCGGTCGCGGTGCTTGACCCTCACGTAACTCTGGGCGTAGGCGGCGTCGTCGATCAGGCCGATCTCGGTGAACCGATCGAGCACGGCGGTGGCTATGTCCTCAGGAATGTCCTTGCGGTGCAGCGCCTGCGCGAGGCCGGCCCGCGGTCGCGGCGCGGTCGACAGCAACCGCAGGCAGATGGCCCGGGCTGCCGCCTCCAGTTGAGCGCGGCTGCGCTGCTTGCCAAGCTCGTCGTCGGCACCCGATCCGGCGTCCAACTCCTGGGCGCCGGGCGAGCGCTCCTCCCTGCCATCGCCATCAGCCGCTCTGCCACCGGCTGCGGCCAGGCCAGCCGGGCCTGGGTGTTGCGTGTCCGGTGGTCGCGCTTCGACCTCGGCTATCTGTCGGGCCAGCCCGGTCAGTCTCGCCAGCCGGTCGTCGGTTTCCACAGGTGCCTCCACATCCGAAAAGCCGGTCAGCGGGCGATCCAGCGACCTTGGCACAGCGTCGATCTCCCACCGCCCGCTGAACGCTCGGGAGGTGGGAGACGGACGTCGTGGTCCTGGGTTCCCGCTCGTTGTCGGTCGGTCAGAAGTCGACGGGGGCGGGCGCTACCGTGTCGTCGTCGACGCGGGCACCGACGCCCAGCTTTTCCTTGATGCGCTTCTCGATCTCGTTACCGATATCGGGGTTCTCGCGCAGGAAGGTCCGGGCGTTCTCCTTGCCCTGTCCGAGCTGCTCGCCGTCGTAGGTGTACCAGGCACCGGCCTTGCGGACGAGTCCCTGCTCGACGCCGACGTCGATCAACGAGCCCTCACGGGAGATGCCTGAGCCGTAGATGATGTCGAACTCCGCCTGCTTGAACGGCGGCGCCATCTTGTTCTTGACGACCTTGACCCTGGTCCGGTTGCCGACGACGTCGGTGCCGTCCTTGAGTGCCTCGATGCGGCGGATGTCCAACCGGACCGATGCGTAGAACTTGAGCGCCTTGCCACCGGTCGTCGTCTCTGGCGAACCGAACATGACACCGATCTTCTCGCGGAGCTGGTTGATGAAGATCATCGTGGTGTTGGTGTTGCTGAGCGCGCCGGCGATCTTGCGGAGCGCCTGGGACATCAGCCGCGCCTGCAGACCGACGTGACTGTCACCCATCTCGCCTTCGATCTCGGCGCGGGGCACCAGCGCGGCCACCGAGTCGACCACTACCAGGTCGATCGCACCGGACCGGATCAGCATGTCGGCGATCTCGAGCGCCTGCTCACCGGTGTCCGGCTGGGACACCAGCAGCGAGTCGGTGTCCACACCCAGTGCCTTCGCATACTCAGGGTCCAGTGCGTGCTCAGCGTCGATGAAGGCGGCGATTCCGCCGGCGGCCTGGACGCTGGCCACCGCATGCAGCGTGAGCGTCGTCTTGCCGGAGGACTCCGGGCCGTAGATCTCCACCACCCGCCCGCGGGGCAGACCACCGATCCCCAGGGCCACGTCCAGTGCGATGGACCCGGTGGGAATGACCTCGACCGGCGCGCGGCCGTCGTCGCCCAGCCGCATCACCGAGCCCTTGCCGAACTGCTTCTCTATCTGCGCCAGCGCAATGCCGAGTGCTTTTTCACGATCCGGTGCCGACATGGCCCAACCCCGTGCCTTTCGTGTTCTAGGTAGCCCGGCTGGTGCTGCACTGCCCTGGCGGATGTCTGTTGTGCTGTCCTGACCGACGCTAGAACCAAGCACCGACAGTCGACCCTGACCGGCCACAGATTGTGGACAGCCAACAGGTATGGGGATAACTCTAGACGTACAGATGTTCGAGATGCCAGCACCAGCTCCGGCGTGTCGACGGCGGCTACCGGACCGCCGCCCACCGGCTGCCGGACCACCCCGGCCGGTCAGTCCGGCAGCCGGTGGTGCAGCTCCGCCGGTACCTCGAAGGTCTCGCAGACGGCCGCCCAGACCCGTTTCGGAGTCTGCCCGGCCGCCAGTGCCTCGTCCGCTGTCCGTCCACCCAGCGCGGAGAAGACGTG
>CAXSEW010000466.1:0-3927 GCA_964236185.1 uncultured Nakamurella sp.
CGGGCTGTTCCAGGTCGCCATGGAATCCTTGTTCCAGCCCCTCGACTGCGCTCGCCGGCCGATCTGGGACGAGGAGTTGCCGTCCCCGGACGCCGCAGCCCGAATGCTGAGCCGGCTCGACGGGATGTCAGCGGCCGGCGTGGGCAGGGTCGAGCAGTTCATCGCCGAGATCCGGGCCGGCGAGGAGCTTCCTCCCGTGCTGCCGTAGTCGACGGGCCGCTGGTCCCCACGACGATTTCTACGGCAGCACGACCGGCGACCGCTGAGTCCGGTTGACCCACTGGTGAGTGAGTACTCACTCAGGTATTGTTCGGTGGCATGCGACCCACCGGTACGAGAGCTGCGCCACTACCGCCGGAGATGCGGCGGGCCGCCATCATCGATGCCGCCATCCCGTTGCTGCGTCACGCCGGTCCGGCCGTGACGACCAAACAGATCGCTGATGCGGCTGGGATCGCTGAAGGCACGCTCTTCCGGGTGTTCGACGACAAGGACGAGCTGATCAGGGCCGCCGTCGCGCAGGTGCTGGATCAGGGAGCGACGATCGACGAACTGCGGAGCATCAATCTTGACCTGCCACTGCGGGAGCGGATGCGGGCCGCAGTCGTGGTGATTACCGCCCGGATAGATGCGGTGTGGGAGTTGATGTTCGCCATGCGGATGATGAGCCAACCCGACCATGCCGCCCGGCCGACGCACATCGCCGAACACGCCAACTCGGCGTTGCCGGACGCCCTTTCGGCGTTGATCGCTCCGGACGCTAAGCAGTTGCGGGTCACCCCGGCGCAGACCGCCCGACTGCTGCGACTGGTCACCTTCGCCGGATCCCACCCGCGCATCACCGATGCCAATCCACTCACCCCCAACGAAATCGTCGACCTGCTGCTCGACGGGCTACGGGCCCCTTCGCCGCGCACGCCCCCGCCCCCTGGCCCGAACGCCGACCCGAACAGAGATGCCACATGTTGATCCGCCTGCTCCGCAACTACCTCCGGCCCTACCGCAAGCCGCTGATGATGGTCGTGCTGTTCCAACTGATCGGCACCATTGCCTCGCTCTACCTGCCGCGACTCAACGCCGAAATCATCGACAACGGCGTCGCCAAGGGCGATACCGGCTACATCTTCACCAGCGGCGCGTACATGCTCGGTGTGACGCTGCTGCAGGTCGTCTGCTCGATCGCCGCCGTGTATTTCGGAGCCCGCATTGCCATGGGTTTCGGCCGTGATGTGCGGGCGGCCATCTTCCATCGGGTCGGTGAATTCTCCGACCGCGAGGTGAACCAGTTCGGCGCACCCTCGCTGATCACCCGCAACACCAACGACGTGCAGCAGGTGCAGATGCTGGTGCTGATGACGTGCACGTTGTTGGTGGCGGCCCCGATCACCTGCGTCGGCGGGATCATCCTGGCTCTCTCGGAAGACCCGGGGCTCTCCTGGCTGGTGCTGGTCAGTGTGGTTGCGCTGGTGATTCTGATCGGCCTCATCGTCAGCCGGATGGTGCCGCAGTTCCGCAAGATGCAGACCAGGATCGACACCATCAACCGGGTGCTGCGCGAACAGATCTCCGGGATCAGGGTGGTGCGGGCGTTCGTCCGCGAACCCCAGGAACGGGCGAGGTTCGGCGACGCGAACGAGGCGGTCACCGAGACCGCGATGAAGGCCGGGCGTTACCAGGCCCTGATGTTCCCCACCGTCATGCTGGTGCTGAACGTGTCCTCCGTGGCCGTGCTCTGGTTCGGCGGGCACCGGGTCGATGCGGGCCAGATCCAGGTCGGCCAGCTGACCGCATTCCTCAGTTACCTGATACAGATTCTGTTCGCCGTGATGATGGCGACCTTCATGGCCATCCTGGTCCCGAGGGCGGCGGTGTGCGCCGAGCGCATCACCGAAGTACTGGAGACCGACTCCTCGGTTCGTCCAGCGGTTTCGCCGAAGATGCCGACCCGCCGGACCGGTCTGCTGGAATTCTCCGAGGTGGAGTTCGGTTACCCCGGCGCACACGAGCCGGTGCTCTGCGATATCACCTTCAGTGCCGAGCCAGGACGAACGACCGCGATCATCGGTTCCACCGGAGCCGGCAAGACGACCCTGATATCCCTCATACCAAGGCTATTCGACGTCACGGGTGGGACAGTGTCGATGGACGGCATCGACGTCCGGGAGTTGGCTCCGCAGACGCTCTGGGAGAGAATCGGTCTGGTTCCACAGAAGCCGTACCTGTTCTCCGGCACCATTGCCACGAACCTCCGTTACGGCAACCCCCAGGCCACCGACGCCGACCTGTGGCTGGCTCTGGAGATCGCCCAGGCCAAGAACTTCGTGATGCGAATGCCGGACGGTCTTGATTCGAAGATCTCCCAGGGTGGAACGAATGTTTCCGGGGGCCAACGGCAACGGCTGGCCATCGCCAGGGCATTGGTGCGCCAACCGTCGATCTACCTGTTCGACGATTCCTTCTCGGCCCTCGATCTGGCCACCGACGCCCGGCTCCGCGCGGCGCTGAAGCCGCACACCAGGGAGGCCACCGTGATCATCGTCGCGCAACGGGTATCGAGCATCATCGACGCCGACCAGATCATCGTGCTGGAAGACGGCCGCATCGTCGGTGTCGGCCGGCACGAGGAGCTACTCGAAACATCGAACACCTACGCCGAAATCGTGCGTTCGCAGATTAGCGCGGAGGTAGCGGCGTGAGTGAGCATCGCAGCGAGGAACGAGCAAGGAGCGGAGCGAACTGCGATGAGCGCCTGCGCGAAGAGCCATCGACGCTGAGTGAGCATCGCAGCGAGGAACGAGCAAGGAGCGGAGCGAACTGCGATGAGCGCCTGCGCGAAGAGCCATCGACGCTGAGTGAGCATCGCAGCGAGGAACGAGCAAGGAGCGGAGCGAACGTCGCGACGACCATGAGAGCGGAGGTAGCGACATGACCACCAGGACGGAACCGGCCAGAGGCGGCCAGTCGGAGGAGGACCGCGCCACCATTCGCGCCGCCGCGCCGCGCCGCGGACCTGGGGGCGGGCCGTTCGGCGGCATGGGCATGCCGGCCGAGAAGTCCCTCGACTTCGTTCCATCGGTGAAGCGGCTGTTCGGACGCCTGCAGCCGGAGCGTATCGGCGTCTACCTGGTCGTCGTGCTGGCCGTGGTCAGCGTGACCTTGACCGTGCTCGGCCCGAAGATTCTCGGAAAGGCGACCGACACCATCTTCGCCGGCATCATCGGCAAGCAATTGCCACTGGGTATCACCAAGGAGCAGGCGATCGAGGCCGCCAGAGCCCGCGGCCAGAGCAGCTTCGCGGACCTGCTCTCCGGGATGACGAACCTGGTTCCCGGCCGGGGTGTCGACTTCTCCGCGCTCGGTCGCGTCCTGATCCTGGTGCTGTGCCTCTATGTTGCAAGCTCGGTCTTCTCATGGCTGCAGGGCTACCTGCTCAACGGGATCGTGCAGCGCACCGTGCTGCGGCTGCGCCGTGACGTCGAGGACAAACTGAACCGGTTGCCGCTGGCCTACTTCGACCGGCAGCAGCGCGGTGAGGTGCTGAGCCGCGTCACCAACGATATCGACAACGTCTCGCAGTCGTTGCAGCAGACCATGAGCCAGCTGCTGACCTCGCTGCTGTCCGTGGTCGGGGTGCTGGTCATGATGATCATCGTTTCGCCCCTGCTGGCGCTGATCGCCCTGGTCGCCATTCCGCTGACCCTGCTGGTCACCACCGTGGTGGCCAAGCGTTCGCAGAAGATGTTCGTCGACCAATGGCGGCACACGGGGGCGCTCAACGCGCAGATCGAGGAGGCCTTCACCGGGCACAGCCTGGTCAAGGTCTTCGGTCGGCAACCCGAAGTGGAGCGGACCTTCGAGGACAAGAACTCCGAGTTGTACAACGCCTCGTTCGGTGCGCAGTTCGTGTCCGGCATCATCATGCCGGCG
>CAXSEW010000467.1:0-3878 GCA_964236185.1 uncultured Nakamurella sp.
CACCGGCTGCGTCTTCGGCGGGAAGCTGACCGCACTGCGGTATCCCGAACGCGAGGTCGTCGACGTCCCGGCCGAGCGGGTCTGGTGCGAGCCCGCCCGGCCGTTCCTGCCCGAATCCGGCGGCGCGCCGGTCGCCACGCGTGCCGGCGACGATCTCGACATCGGCGACGTGCTCGGCAAGCGCATCGTAGAAACCCGCCACCACGGACGCATCTCGATCCGCGAGGAGAATGCTGCCGGGGCCCTGGAGGTGATGAGCCGGTTCGCCGTCGACCCGCACTGGCTGCTCTACCTTCCGCCGACGATGGCCCCGACGGCCACCTCAGCCCGCACCGAGGTGCTCGAGCATCCCGACGAGGCGTTCGCGACCTACTGCTCCGACGGGGTGCGGGAGCTGATCTGCCAGGAGAAGCACATGGGTTCCCGCGCGGTCGTGCTGCTGTGCCGCGACGAGGCCGTGGCCGGCATGCGGTTCGCCGGGCGGGCCGGCGAGCTCGGGGTCGTGCACACCCGGACCGGTCGGGCGTTCTTCCCGGCGGAGCTCACCCGGGTGTTGCTGACCCGGCTCGGGACGGCGGTCGCGGACGTCGGGTTGTGGGACGAGCTGGGCGCCGACTGGCTGCTGCTGGACTGCGAGCTGATGCCGTGGTCGGTCAAGGCGGACGACCTGCTGCGCGATCAGTACGCCGCCGTCGGCGCCGCGGCCGGTGCGGCCCTGCCGGCCGCCGTGGAAGCGCTGACCCGAGCGTCCGCCTCCGGACTGGACGTCGGAGACCTGTTGCACAGGACCACCTCGAGAGAGCGGAATGCCGAGCTGTTCCGGCAGGCCTACCGCCGGTACACCGGGGACACGACCCACACAGCGGGTATCGATCACCTCCGGCTGGCACCGTTCCAGCTGCTGGCCACCGGTGGGTCGGCTCCCGAATCGGGCGGCGCGACGTATGCCGATCGGGACCACGGCTGGCACCTGGCGCTGGCCGACCGGCTGGTGGCGGCTGCGCCGGAGCTGCTGCAGACCACCCGCCGGCTGCTCGTCGACAGCACCGACCCGCGGTCCTGCGCCGACGGGGCGGCGTGGTGGGAGGAGCTCACGGCCGCCGGAGGGGAGGGCATGGTCGTCAAACCGCTCGCAAACCTGTCCCGCGCTGGCCGCAAGCTCGTCCAGCCCGGGATCAAGGTGCGCGGCCGGGAGTACCTGCGCATCGTCTACGGGCCGGACTACACCGAGCCCGCCAACCTCTCCCGGCTGCGCGAGCGCACGGTGGCGCACAAGCGGTCGATGGCGCTGCGCGAATACGCGCTCGGGCTGGAGTCGCTGGACCGGGCCGCGGCGGGGGAGCCGCTGTGGCGGGTGCACGAGGCGGTCTTTGCCGTGCTGGCGCTCGAATCCGAGCCGGTCGACCCCCGGCTGTAGTCAGCACGACTGAGCTGGGCGGATAACCTGAGGCCCATGTCGCGCAGCGTGTACCTGGCCTCGCCCGAGGGATCGTCGGGGAAGTCCACCGTCGCGCTCGGGCTGCTGAACCTGCTGAGCCGACAGGTCGGCCGCGTCGGCGTCTACCGGCCGGTCACCGAGTCCAGCGTGCGCATCGACCTGGTCGTCGAATTGCTCGTCGCGCAGCCTGCCGTCGAACAGACCTATGAGGAGGCGATCGGCCTCAGCTACGAGGTGATGCACGCGGACCCGGAGGCGGCGCTGTCGGAAATCGTCCGGCGGTTCCACGACATGGTCGGCCGGTTCGACGTACTGCTGGTGCTGGGCAGCGATTACACCGATGTGTCCACCCCGAGCGAGCTCGCCTTCAACGCCAAGGTCGCGGCGAACCTCGGCGCTCCGGTTGTGCTGGTCGTCCACGGCCGTGGCCGCACACCCGATCAGGTGCGGATGGCCGCCGACTTCGCATTGACCGAACTCGTTGCAGCGCACGCCCTACCCGTCGCCGTCATTGCCAACCGGGTCGATCCGGAGGCGCTGGCGGAGGTCCGCGAGACGCTGGCCCGACGCTCGATGCTGCCGGTGGCGGCGATCCCCGAGGTGCCGCTGTTGGTGGCGCCCACGGTAGGGGCCCTGCTGGAGGCGTGCGCCGGTCGGTTGGTGCGCGGCAACCCGGCCTGGCTCGACCGCGAATCGCTCGGGTTCGTCGTTGCTGCCATGTCGCTGCCCAATGTGCTGGTGCGACTGCACGAGGACGTCACCGTGATCGCGCCGGGCGATCGGTACGACCTGCTGCCCGGGCTGGTGATGGCCCACCAGTCCGGCACCTTCCCGCACCTGTCCTCCATCGTGCTGACCGGCGGCTACTCGCCGCCCGAACCCGTGGCGCGACTGCTGGACGGACTTCCCCAGGAACTGCCGATCCTCATCACCGACCTCGGGACATTTGAAACGGCAACGGTTCTCGCCGGAGTACGCGGCCATCTGACGGCCACGTCGTCGGTCAAGATCGAGACGGCCCTGCGCGTCTTCAGCGAATCGGTCGACGGCGACGCCATGCTCGCGGCGATCCGGGTCGGCGGCAGCACGACGATGACGCCGCTGATGTTCCAGTTCCAGTTGATCGACCGGGCGCGATCCGACCGACGGCACGTGGTGCTGCCCGAGGGCGCGGACGAACGGGTGCTGCGCGCGGCTGCCAGCCTGCTGCGCCTCGGCGTCGCCGAGCTCACCTTGCTGGGATCACCGAACACGTTGCGCAGCATCGCTTCCGCGGCCGGAGTGGATATCAGCGGCGCCCACATCCTCTCTCCGGATGATCCGGAACTGGTCGAGCGCTTCGCCGTCGAGTATGCCCGGTTGCGGGCGGCGAAGGGCATGACGCTGGAGCGCGCCCGCACGGTGGTCACCGACGTCTCCTACTTCGGCACGATGATGGTGCATCTGGGTCTGGCCGACGGAATGGTCTCCGGCGCAGCCCACACCACCGCGCACACCATCAAGCCGTCATTCGAGATCATCAAGACGGTGCCCGGAACGGCAGTTGTATCCAGTGTTTTCCTGATGTGTCTGGCCGACCGGGTACTGGTCTACGGCGATTGCGCTGTCAACCCCGACCCGACGGCCGAGCAGTTGGCCGACATCGCGATCTCCTCGGCCACCACCGCCCAGCAGTTCGGCATCGAGCCGCGGGTGGCCATGCTGTCCTACTCCACCGGTTCGTCCGGCGCCGGCGCCGATGTCGACAAGGTCCGCCGGGCAACCGATCTGGTCCACCAGCTGCGTCCGGACCTCCTGGTCGAAGGGCCGATCCAGTACGACGCCGCGGTCGACGCGCAGGTAGCGGCGGCGAAGCTGCCCGACTCGGCGGTGGCCGGCAAGGCGACCGTGTTGATCTTCCCGGATCTGAACACCGGCAACAACACCTACAAGGCGGTGCAGCGCAGCGCCGGTGCGGTCGCCATCGGGCCGGTGCTGCAGGGTTTGAACAAGCCGGTGAACGACCTGTCCCGCGGTGCCCTGGTCGTCGACATCGTCAATACCGTTGCGATTACTGCGATCCAGGCGCAGGACGGGGCGAGCTCGTGACGAACCCGGTGCTGGTGATCAACTCCGGCTCGTCGTCGATGAAGTACCAACTGGTCGATGTCGAGGAAGGGACCGCCGTCGCCGGCGGACTGATCGAACGAATCGGGACGGCTGGAGCGCGGGCCAGCCACCACGACGGGGGAAAGGAAGCCGTTTTCAAGGGCGAGATCGCCGATCAGCAGTCGGCTCTGCGGCTGATGCAGCGACTCTTCGCCGAATCCCATCGCCCGCTGGCGGATGCGGGGCTGGCCGCGATCGGACATCGAGTGGTGCACGGCGGCCCGATCTTCGGAGACCCGGTGCTGGTCACCGACGAGGTGCTGCAACAGATTCGCGATCTGTCCCCGTTGGC
>CAXSEW010000468.1:0-3871 GCA_964236185.1 uncultured Nakamurella sp.
AGAGGTCAACGGTCGCCGGATGGCCAAGGGAACGTGTCCGATGTGCGGCACCAAGATGAACCGGATGCTCGGTAAACAGTAACCTCGGGGCACGCTGCTGCTCGCAGATTGCTGCAGCTCGCGGCCGTAACAGCGGCCACCGGGTGTCGGTGCGCAGATCCGACCGATACCCGTTCGCTGTTGCTGGCGGCGTCGCGGCGGGAACTCTCACCGGTGTCGGCGTGCACCTTGACCAGCGGTCGCAGGTCGCAGGCACCGGTGTAGTCCAGTACGTCGCGTTACCGATTACTGGCGGGAACAATCACGCCGCCCTACTCAGCGCCGGTGATCATCATCACCGGGGCCTCGCCAGTCAACGTTCCTACCGTCCTACCGTAGGGTCGGCGCCGCTACCGGTCGTGGAGACGGTAAAACCAGTAACGGTCCGGTGGCCGCCGGTCGGTCGGGTGACCGGCGGCACCGTTGGGGTTGATCGGCTTGCCCCGGGGCTGCCTATCGTTTGAATCATAAAATTGGCGGTGGCTTGATGCCCACACCCTAAAGGGTGTCCGAACAGTCGCAGCACCTTGCGTATCTACGGTCGGCGCTGCAGGCACCTCAACTGTTGCCTGTCACCTCTTAAGCGCGGCTTACCCGCACAAGTGCCCCACCCACCGCCAAGGGTACGTCAGCCACCGGAACCGGGCCACGAATTCGCTTCGGATCGGTGCGCACGGACGTCGATTCGTACGGCACCTGGCAGGTTCTTCGCCGCGAGTTATCGCTCGTTCATGGCCCGACGTGCGTTAGCCACATCACCGTCGACACGCCTTAACACAACGATCGAAGTGCGTGAACCGAGCCATTTAGCGTGTACAGAACGTGTCAGATAAATCGGCAATTCACGGTGTAGGCGTCAGCTATGTGGTGCGTGGTAGGTGCGCAGCAGTGCGGTCATGTCCGATAGGTCGAAGAAATCCGCGATTTGCAGTGCGGTTCGGCCGCCGCCCGCGGGATCGGCGCCGGCGGCGAGGAGGGTCTGGACGATCTCGGTCGCGCTGCGGAATACCGCGGCTCCGAGCGCTGTTTGACCGCGGTCGTTGACTCGCTCGGTGTCGGCGCCACGTTCGAGCAACGCTGCCACGGTCCCGGCATGGCAGTGATACGCCGCCAGGATCAGGAACGTGTCGCCCGAGCCGCCAGCCAGATTCACTGGTACGGCCCGGTCGATCGCGCTGATCAGCGGCTCGGTCGCTCCGTTCCGAGCGAGATCCAGCAGTCCTTGAAGGAAGGTGAGCTCCTCCTCCGTCAGCGGTTCGACCATCGCGGAAGTGTATGGCCGGCTTCTGTTGCTTGCTTCAACACGGTTGGGCGGCAACACCGTGGGGCATAAGCCGTGCGGGTGATGGTGTCGCCGCGGCGGCAGCATGACCTCACCCCGGCAGCTTCGACAGACAGCTACCGACGTCTGCTTCAATTCGCGATGTTCGCGTTGCGATGACCTTCCAGGAGTGGTTATGAGTGACCTCGACGTTCCCGACTCCACTGTCACCCCCGCTGACGGCGGAATGACCAGACGCCGGCTGATCCAGGCGGCGGGGGTGACCGCCGGTGCGTTTGCGGCGGCGCCGCTGCTGTCCGGCACCGCGGCGGCGGGAACCTCCGGCGGTGGAACCGCAGTCGCTGTAGCAGCTACCGGCTCGTTGGCTGGAATAGACGCCCCGTCACCCGACGGTGAGGCAGCTGCCGGTGTGGTCGCTCCGCCAGTGGATTCCGGGCCGTACCTGACCACCAACCAGGGCCTGCGGATCGCCGACGACCAGAACTCCCTCAAGGCGGGCAGCCGGGGCCCGACCCTGCTGGAGGACTTCCACTTCCGCGAGAAGATGATGCATTTCGATCACGAGCGGATCCCGGAGCGGGTCGTGCATGCCCGTGGTGCTGGCGCGCACGGCACCTTCAAGCTGCACAAGTCGCTGCAGCAGTTCAGCAAGGCCAAGCTGCTGACCGACACGACCGCGACGACGGAAGTGTTCGTCCGGTTCTCCACCGTCAACGGCTCCAAGGGTTCGGCCGACACCGCCCGAGATGCCAGAGGGTTCGCGACGAAGTTCTACACGTCCGAAGGTGTATGGGACCTGGTCGGCAACAACATCCCGGTGTTCTTCATCCAGGACGCCATCAAGTTCCCCGACCTGGTGCACGCGTTCAAGCCGGAACCGATGCTGGAGTTCCCGCAGGCCTCCACCGCGCACAACAACTTCTGGGATTACATCTCCCTGACCCCCGAGTCGATGCACATGATCATGTGGGTGATGTCCGACCGCGGCATTCCCCGCAGCTACCGGATGATGGAAGGGTTCGGCGTCCACACCTTCCGGCTGGTCAACGAACAGGGCCACTCCACCTACGTGAAGTTCCACTGGAAGCCGGCGCTGGGAGTGCACTCGCTGGTGTGGGACGAGGCGCAGAAACTTGGCGGCGTCGATCCCGACTTCCACCGCCGCGACCTGGCCAAGGCCATCAACGACCACCAGTTCCCACAGTACGACCTCGGTGTGCAGCTGCTGGCCGAGGCAGATGTCGCCCAGGTCGGGTTCGACATCCTGGACGCCACGAAACTGTGGCCCGAGGAAATCGTCCCGGTGACCCGCGTCGGCACCATGACCCTGAACCGCAACCCCTACAACTACTTCGCCGAGACCGAGCAGGTCGCCTTCCACCTGGGCCACACCGTGCCGGGCATCGACTTCACCGACGACCCGCTGCTGCAGGGCCGGCTGTTCTCCTACCTGGATACCCAGATCAACCGGTTCAGCAGCGCCAATTTCCACCAACTGCCGATCAACCAGAGCCACGCTGCGCCGGTGAACAACTACCAGCAGGACGGGTTCATGCGATACGCGAACCGGCCTGGCAACATAAATTACGAGCCCAACTCGCTGGGCGGCGACGCGAACGAGGCGCCGACGGCGGCCGGCGGCTTCGTATCCTACCGAGAAGTGGTCCAAGGATCCAAGGTCAGAACCCGCAGCAGCACGTTCTCCGACCACTTCACCCAGGCCACCCTGTTCTACCGCAGCATGACCGCCTCTGAGCAGCGTCACATCATCGATGCCCTGCGCTTCGAACTGGGCAAGGTCAGCGTGGTTGCGGTCAAGCAGCGGATGCTCACCCTGCTGGCGGGCATCGACGGTCGCCTCGTACAGGAAGTGGCCGAAAGTCTCGGTCTTCCCGCACCGAGCGGTCGTGTCGCGACCGGAATCCACCCGTCGCCGGCATTGAGCGAAGAGCACACCCCCAAGACCGCGCAGACCCGCACTGTAGCGATCCTGACCGCCGACGGGGCAACCGCTGCTGCCATCACCGCGATGCGGACCAAACTCGCCGCCGCGGGGGTGCACAGCTTCGTCGTCGCACCCCACGAAGGCTCCATCACCACCTCCACGGGTACCAAGGTCCCGGTCGACTTCAGCCTGCTCACCACTAAGTCGGTGCAGTACGACGCCCTCTACATTCCCGACGGAATGGCTGCCGTCGCCGCCTTGAAGGCGAGCGGCGCAGCACTGCTGTTCGTCCAGGAGACCTACAAGCACTACAAATCAGTAGCAGCCGGTGGAAATGGACGGGACCTGATCACCGCCGCCGTGACCGTCCCCAAGGTGCTGACCCAACCAGGAGTCATCACCGGACAAGCTGTTTCGACCTTCGATGACCATTTCCTCGCCGCAATCAAAACTGACCGGCACTGGAGCCGACAGGGAACTGAACAGATTTCGGCGTAGACAAGCTGGCGCCCCGGTGGTCAGCTAGGGCGTGTCTCCTAATAACCGGGTTCAGACGATGCAGGCCGACAGCACCACTGCCGCGCGGTAGGTGATGGCCAGCTTGT
>CAXSEW010000469.1:0-3861 GCA_964236185.1 uncultured Nakamurella sp.
GGTCACGTCCAGTTCGCAGTTCCTCGGCTCTGGCCAGATGGGTGCCACCCGATTCGGCCGCCGCCTCCGCCGCGCGTCCGTATCCCTCCTGCGCGTCGGCATGCTCGCGAGCCGCCGCTCGGACCTGCTCGGCCCGACCGTCGGCCGACCGTCGCTCGGATTCCAGAGCGGTGGCAGCGCGGATGAAGTGGACGATCGCCGCCGCGATGAGGTCGATGCCGGCGGCCGACGTGGGCAACGACCGCTGACCGGCGGTGGTGATGAGCGCCCGTTCCCGGACCCCGACCTCGGCGACAGCCTGATCGTAGTCCCCGCGAACGTTGTCCAATTCGTCAAGGACGGTACGCAGCGCCGCGGCGCTCTCACCGACCGTCCGCACCGCGGCCAGTACCGCAGTGGCAGCGGGCAGATCCGCCTGCGCGGCGCCCACCGCAGACAGCAATTCGCCCAGGGCGGCGAGAGCCGCTTCGCTACCGGCGATCTCGTCCATCGCAGCGGCGATGAGTTCATCCAGCTCGGCCAACCGGATCGTGCGGCGCCGGGCCCGAGCGGTGGCGCCGATGTACTCGGCGTGCGGCTTGGCATGGGCGCCGATCTGCACCCCCTGAACGAAGCGGCCGTCCGCCGAGATGCTCGGCGCCGCAGCGGTTCGCCCGTGCCCAGGGCGATCGAGGCCAGTAGATCGGCCACCTCCGACGCCGGTACCGGTCCGTCGTGTTCGGGAACCAGCACCTGCGCCAAGGTCGGGCCGCGCGGGCGGAGGTCCGGCGGCAGCGGGCGCAGCACGGCGTCCGACACCGGATCAGCGGCCGCCGATGGCCGGCACACCCACGCGTCCAACAGGTTGGCGGCGTGCAACGCTGCCTCGACGGCCGCGGCGGTCACGTCGTCGACGCCGTCGGCGAAATCGACGGTCGCCCAGAACGGCGCGCCGGCGGTGTCATCGCGCCCGGAGGTCCGGGCGGCGAACGCCGGTGGTGCCTGGTCCTGCTGTGCCGCGATCGCCGTGCGTTCGGCAGTGCGGGCCGCCGCAGCCGACCGCTGGTCGGCCAGCAGTGCACGCCGCTGAGCGATCTCGATCGACGCGTTCTGCGTTGCGGCGGCGGTGCCGCGCAGGAAAATGGCGGGTAGCGTGGCCGCGTCCGGGCCACCGAGCAGGTCGACCTCGGCCAGCAGTTCCGGCAGCAGATCCGGGACCGGGAGCCGGTCGAGCACCCGGCTGTACCGGACCATCCAGTCCTGCAGCGCATCTGACAGCGCAGCCCGCGATCTGGCCTGCTCGGTATCGGCTCGCTCGACGGCCTGTTGCACCTGGGCCAACCTGATCTGCGTGCGCTCCAGCGCCTGCTGCGCCCGGTCGCGCAGACCTCGGGCCCGATCGACCTCGGACAGCCGAAGGCGGACTGCCGCGACGTCACCTTCCCGGGCGGTGGATCTCGCGGTCGCTCGCACGTGCAGCTCGCCGTCGTGCACCTGATCCAGCGGCTGCCACTCGATGCCGGCCTCCTGCGCGGCCTCCAGCAGCTCGCCGGCGGCCCGGGACACCGCCGCGACAGCCAACCGGTGCGCCTCCTCCGCTCGGTCGACTTCCCGCCGCCGGCGCTCCCGCTCCTCGCCGGCCCGCTCGGCCGCGCGCCGGTCCCGCACCTAGGCCTGGTGGAGTTCCTCGGTGAGAGCGGCCAACCGACCCAGCTCCTCACGGTCCCGGTAGGCGGAGGACGCCCGGAGCGACTCGAGCCGGGCGGCGAGGGTGGTGCGCCGGCGGCCACCCTCCTCCTACGCGGCTCTGGCGGAATCACGCGCGGAGGCCGACGCCGACCGTGCGCCCAGCGCCCGCACCAGCCCGAGCCGGCACCCCTCTACCTGCGCCAACCGCCCCGCGAGGGCATCGGCGGCCGCTCGGGCGTGGGTGCGGAGGTAGGTGGTGTAGCCGGCCAGGAAGCTGCCGGCGGCGGCATCGGCCAGGACCAGCCCGGCCAACGTGCGCTGCACGCTCTCCATGTCGCTGAACGAGTGGGCAGCCTCGTTGATGAGGGCGTCATCGAGTGGCCGCAGGCCGTCCGACAGCGCCTGGGACAACGTCTTCGGGTCGAGGTTCTTCGCCAACTGCGGCCGGCGGAGAGTCAGGATGAGGGTCAGCAGCTGCTCGAACCGTTGACCGCCGAGGCCGAACAGTCGCCCGTCCACGGCGTGGCGATGCTCGAGGGGTCGGTCGGTGACCGCGTCGGGGCCGATCTCCTCGATCAGCTGCCGACGGGTCAACGGGCGGTCGTCGGGCCCGAGCAGCGAGAAGTCCCGGCCCACCTGCCCATCGGTGACGAAATACCAGCGCTTCACCCTGTCGTTCTGCCGCTGCGCCTGCAGGCCCACCCCGATGGTGACCGCGGCCGCCTCCGGCCCTTCCCGAGCGAACTCCATCCATACGTAGGCGTAGGCGGAGTCCTGCCCCCGGTAGAGCAAATTGGACTTCATCGTTCGTTCTTCGCCGGCGAAGGGATTCAACCGCCGCGGTTCAATGCGGCCGTCGAACACGAAGGGGAACAACACTTCCAGCGCCTTGGTCTTGCCGGAACCGTTCGGGCCGCGGAGCACCATCCGGCCGTCGGCGAAGACGAACTCCTCGTCGCGGTAGTCCCAGAGGTTGATGATGCCGCACCGGGTAGGACGGACCCGGCGGACGTGGTGGGAGGCGCCGCCGGGCAGCTCGATCGGCCATCTCGCCGAGCGTGGAATCCAGCCGATTCAGCTTGCGGTACACCAGCTCCGCATTTCCCTCGAGATTGGCGGCGGCAAGCTCCTCGAGATCCGCCAGCAGTTCCGGCAGCACCAGCCGGGACACCGTGGCGTCGTCCATCCGGGCGCCGAGAACGTCCTCGACGGCGCGATAGGCCCGGTACCCGGCCTGGGTGAACTGGTAGACGTAGTGCCGGTTGCGGTACTCGGCCAGCGTGGCTGCGCGGGCGCCGTCGAAACTCCGGTCGAGCAGTTGCCAGAAGTGGAGCTGGTCGAGGAGCGGCGTCAGCTCTTCGGCCGTCATGGTCGAAATACGCGCCTGGCCGTCGTAGTCCACGGCCAGCTCGGTCAGCAAGGTGGCCACATCGCCGGCATGCAGCAGCACCACGTAGTTGGCCCGGGCCCGCTCGAATGCACGCAACGTCCAGAGGCACGCACCTGCCTTCTCGGCGTTGGTGAAGGCGAACAACCGCAACCGGTCGTCCTGGGTGAAGGCTTCCAGGCCGAACGAGCCGGCCGGCTCTGCCGGCATGGCCTGGTCGAGGTCCACGCCTGCATGGTGCCAGCTGCGGCGCCGACCGCCCAACCTGGATCGGCGGGACTCCGGTCCCTGACCCGGTCACCGATCTGGGGGACGAGCAGCAGCCGATCAGCGGCAGGTCAGCGGCGCAGCACTGGCAGCACCTCGCAGCCGAGCAGCTCGATGCCGCCGGCATCGTCCAGTCCGTGCGGCGTACCGAAGTCGACCCGCGAGGCGCCCGCGTCGATCAACGTCTGCGCCTGCGCCGCAACCTGATCCGGCGTTCCGGAGAAGGCGAAGAGGTCCAGCAGGTCGTCGTCGATCAGTGCGCCGGCACCGGTGTTGTCACCCGCGTCGACGCGTGCGGAGATCCGGGACAGCAGGTCCGGGTCGATGGCCACCGTGGGATCAAGGGCCGCCACCACCGCCAGATACATGGCGACCTCCGCCCTGGCCTTCGCCCGGGCCGCCGCGCCGTTCCGGTCGACCACGGTGACCGCGCCGACGACGATGCCGACGCTGGCCGGACGCCTGGCCGCGACGGATCCGCGCTCGATCCAGTGCCGCATCACGGCGACCATCGCGGGATTGGCCGTGCCGCCGATCTT
>CAXSEW010000470.1:0-3833 GCA_964236185.1 uncultured Nakamurella sp.
TGGCCGAGGTCAGCCGCGCCGCCGGCGCCGAGCCCGCGCCCGGCTGAGGACGGCGGGCCTCGGTACGCGCACGTCTGTCAAGCGTGACGTCGACCGCAGGTCGTCGTAGCGGATGTTGTCGGTCGGAACCCCGCCCACGACCCGAAAGGCCGCCTGGTGGCCCTCGATGAACGCCTCCTGGCCTTGGGAGGCGAACACCCGGTGGACCGCCTTCCCCGAATGCGAGAGGCGGAAGGTGAACAGGAAGCAGCGCGTCGACACCCCCGCCAGCTGCACCCACACGTCCCTGAAGTCGACCTCGGCCTCCGCGCCGGGCAGATGGTCCTGGAGCACGAACCCGACCGGCACGGACCGGCCCGCCTCGGCGGCGATCTGCGGGCGGCGCCGCGCCACGTAGTCCCTCACCAGCCGGTGGCGGTAGCCGTGCAGTGCGACGCCGTGACCGTCGGCGACGATGTGTCGCACGATGGCGGGGTAACGCTCGGCCTGTTCGGCAATGAGGAAGAACGTGGCCGTGACGCCGAATTCGGCGAGGATCTCCAGCGCGGCCGGGGTTCCGAGTGGGTGTGGACCGTCGTCGACCGTCAAGGCGACGTGTCCGCGATCCCTGGGTCGGGCGGTGCCCCGGGTCGCCAGCCGGGTCAGGGCCGGGATGGCCATGGCGGCGGGGCTGACATAGAGACCTGCGCTTCCAGGAGTGCGGTGCCGCTCTTCACCGTTGATCGCCCGTGACCAGTACTCGGTACGCCCCTGTCGGCAGACGACGAGGACTCTGCACTGTGTCGACCTGTTCTGTCGGAAGCCTGCCAGGCGGTCCGGCGGCCGAACACCCGTGGTCGCAGACGCTCTACTCACAGGGCCGTCAGGCGATCGGCAGGCTCCGCGACCCGGCGGGCCGGGATCGAGAGGAGCGGAGCCGGAACGGTTATTCCGCAACCAACGCGGGAAAGTCCTCCAGGTGAGGGCATGGTGCTGAGCGCGGCGCGGGGTGGCCATGCTGCAGGTGCGATCCGGGTGTCCAACCCCGTGCTGGCAGTGGTGCGGGCTGCCGAACGTTCGGTGGTGGCCTTTCTCGGTCTCAAGTGCGCGGTGCTGGCAGTAAACCTCTGGTGGTTTCCCACCCTGCGGGCCTCGAACACCGGGGTGGCCGGGCCGGGGACCGCAGACCCGGGTCACCCACGGACTGCGCTGCTGATTCCCATGCGCAACGAGGCCGCAACGCTGCCCCGGACGGTCCCGGGTCTGTTGACCGCTGGGTTCGACGAAGTGATCTTCCTCGATGACCGGTCCACCGACGGCAGCGCCGAGATGGTGAGGGCGGCATTGAGCCGGCGGCCTGATCACGCCCCGGTAACCGTGGTCCCTGGCCGGCCGCGTCCGTCCGGTTGGGTGGGGAAGACCTGGGCCTGCGCGCAGTTGGCGCAGCACAGCACCGCCGACATCATGGCGTTCTGTGATTGCGACGTGCTGTTGGCGCCCGGCACAGCTGCGGCCCTGACCGCGGAGTTGACCGGGCAGTCGGCGGCGGTGCTGTCGATCTTCTGTCGACAGCGGACCGGGTCGTGGTCCGAGCGGTTGTTGACGCCGCTGATCACTGATGTGGTGCTGTGCTTCCTGCCGTTCGGGTTGCTCCGGGCGCCGGTGCCGGCGGCGGCGACGGCGAGCGGTGCGCTGCTGGTGTTCCGGAGGTCCGCCTATGTCCGCCTCGGCGGGTTCGAGGCCGTCCGCGGCGAGCTGGTGGAAGACCTGGCGATCGCCCGTCTCACCCGGCGGGCCGGCGAGCGGTTGGGGTTGGCGTTGGGCGGCGACCTTGCGCAAGTCCGTATGTACGGCGGCTATCGGGAACTCATCGCCGGGTTGGGCCGAAGCCTGGTGCCGGCGGTCGGCGGTCGGCGGTTGCTGGTGGTGGCCGGATGGGTGTGGCATGTGGCGGCCTACAGCCTGCCGGTCGTGCTGCTGCCCCGCTCCGGGTGGTGGCGCCTGGCAGCTGCATTGGGAATCACCGAACGACTGCTGGTGGAGGCGAAGACCGGCGGGCGGGACTGGCTCGGGGCCGCGCTCGTCAGCCTGTCTCCGCTGGTGGCCGGGCCGGTCGTCGCCCAGGCCATGCGTCGCAGCCAGCAGTGGAAGGGCCGGATCTACCGATGACGGTTTCCGTCTTTCCCAGTCCCTCGCGGGACTATCTGGGCGTGATCGGTCATCTACCCCGATGGGGTGCCGACGCCCTCGGGCTGCTGGAGGAGGGGGCACGGTTGGGCCCGGTGTTCCGGGTTGCGCTGTGGCGGCCGGTCACGATCGGGTACAGCCCCGCCTGGAACCGTTTGCTGCTGGGCGACATGGCCGGGTTCGCCAGTCGCGGCAGCATGAGTCAACTCTCGCCCTACCTGGCGGCCGGCGTCGTCGCCACCGACGCACCCGCGCACCGGGCGCGACGGGCGCTGCTCAACCCGGCCTTCCACCGGCGCGTGGTCAACCCGCAGTTCGCCACCAGGTTCGCCGAGGTCGTCCAGCGGACCCTGCCGGCCGGCGAATTCGACGCCTGCGCCTGGGCGGCGACGATGATCCGGGAACTGTTGAAGGCCGCTTTCCTGGGCGATGCGTTCCCCGACCAGGTGCTGCGCTCCTTTCTCGCTCCGCTGGACCAAGGGCTGCCTGGGCCGCTGCTGCCGCGGCCGTTCCGGATCCCGGCGATGGACCGGGCGCTGGCCCGCGCATTCGAGGATCCGGACCCGGCGACGCTGGCCCCGCTGTTCAGCTCCATCCCGGACGGTGTCCAGGAGGCCCGGGTCGCCATCGCTGCTGCGTACGACACCACGGCGCACACACTGGCTTTCGCCCTGTGGGAGCTGGCCGGCCGGCCCGAGTTCAACGACCCCGAGGTCACCGACTCGGTCGTGCAGGAGACCCTTCGGCTCTACCCCGCCGGCTGGATCGGCAGCCGCATCACCACCCGCGCAACCGAGTTCGAAGGCGTTCCGATTCCGGCGGGAAAGATGGTGCTGTACAGCCCGTACCTGACCCACCGTGACCCGCAACTCTGGACGAATCCGCGCGCCTTCGAACCGGAGCGATTCCGACAGCCGCTACCTGCGTGGGGATACCTACCCTTTGCGGCCGGCGAGAGAACCTGCCTCGGCGCCGCGCTGGCCACGCTGATGCTGCGCACGGTGCTCGCCGGTTTCTCCGGCGCGGAGCTGAGCCGGATCAGCCTCGACGTCCAGCCCAAAGGGATCATCACCCTCACTCCCGGCCGGCCCATCATCCTGCGGCGAGGTGACGGGAGCCGGCGTACCGGCAGCTGAGTCCGTCAGTCCGGTAGCGGGTCCTCGGCCGACCGGATCAACACGTGCCCCTGGTCGCAGACCGGCCGCTCGACCGGGACCAGACCGCCGTCCTCACCCATGGAGAGTTCGACCTCGAGGCGTTGGCTCAGCCGGCCGCCGCAGACCGGACAGGGCGTCGTCAGCACACGGAGTCGGCTCATGACCCCTTCGTACCCCGGTCCGGCTGTCCCGGAACGCACAACACCTGACCCGGAACGCCCAGCACCTGACCCGGAACGCCCAGCACCTGACCCGGGACGCACAACACCTGACCCGGAAAGCACAGCAGCGACTCCCGGAGGAGTCGCTGCTGGAGATCTATCGCTGTGGTGGGCACTGCAGGGATTGAACCTGCGACCTCTTCCGTGTCAGGGAAGCGCTCTCCCGCTGAGCTAAGCGCCCGTGCTCGAGCTGTCCAGCGGGACTGAAGCAACTCGTGGTGCGTCGAGGTGGGAACGGGATTCGAACCCGTGTACACGGCTTTGCAGGCCGTTGCCTCGCCTCTCGGCC
>CAXSEW010000471.1:0-3831 GCA_964236185.1 uncultured Nakamurella sp.
GACACCTGGACGGATCCGGGAGCTCAGCATCCGCCGGCCGCGTGGAAGAACTACAGCGCTGCCCAGCTGACGACAGCGGTGGGCCAGCACACGCACGACGTGATGACGGCATTGCAGAACCGGGGAATCACCCCTGATTTCGTCCAGGTGGGTAACGAGATCAATTCCGGCATGCTGTGGCCACTCGGTCAGACCTGGGATGTCGACCCGACGGACGACGTCAGCGCCCGCAGTGGGACAACCTGAGTGCATTTTTGACAGTAGGCTATCGGGCGGTCAAGGAGGTCAGCGCCGGGACGAAGGTGCTGCTGCACCTGACCAATGTCAACAATGGCATCGACTCGCTGACGTGGTGGCTGGACTCGGTCGTCGTTCGCAAGGTGCCCTTCGACCTGATCGGTCTGTCGTTCTACGAGTACTGGCACGGCAGCCTGCGGGATCTGCAGTCGGCGATCACGGCGCTGTCGCATCGGTATGACCGGGATGTGCTGGTGGTGGAGACGGCGTACCCGTGGACGCTGCAGGACGACCCGGCGGTGCCGTACGAGAACGTGATCGACACTGCGGCGGAACTCGTCACCGGCTATCCCGCAACGCCGGCCGGTCAGGCGGCGAACATCGGCGCCATCGACGACGTCGTCGCCTCCGCACCGGGCGGGCGTGGCATCGGAACCGTGTACTGGGAGCCGGCGTGGACCGCGGTGCCGGGCGCGGGTTGGGACCCGACCGACCCGACGTCCGGCAACGCGTGGGAGAACCAGGCGATGTTCGACTGGTCGGGGCACGCGCTGCCGGCGATTGCGCAGTTCGCACCCTGACCGTGAGCGGAGAGCCGGGGCGTGAGCCGGATGATCACCGTTTCAGTCCATTTTTGGGCGCGCTGCGCCCGCCAAGGGCCAAGGACGGTGATCATCCAGCCGTGCGTCTCGATCCAGCGGCGGTGAACAACCAGGGCCGGATGATCACCGTTTCAGTCCATTTTTGGGCGCGCTGCGCCCGCCGAGGGCCAAGGACGGTGATCACCCGGGTCAGTAGATGCGGCGAGGGAAAGGAGGCGACACGGGCGTGCCGGAGTGACACAGTTCCTGGGTGACCAGCCCGATGCCGCGTCAGCTGCTCCTCACGGCGGGTGATGCGGAGACCGTGCGGCAGCAGCTCGGCCTGCGGAACGGCGAAACCGCGCAGCCGCTGGACGTGGATGAGCTGCCGCTGTCGCCCGACCTCCGACAGCAGATCGACGAGTGGGCTGCTGCGTTCGTCGACCAGCACCGATCCAGGAGCGCCGATGTCGAGGCGTCCCGCAGTTGGGGCGAGCGGGGGATCGCGGTCGCGACCGCTCTGGCCGGCGCAGTGGGCCCGGACGTCCGGTTGCGGTACTTGGCACACTCGGCGGCCGCGCCGGCCGCGGGGCCGGTCGCGCAGCCGACGGCCGGGCTGTTCGAGGACGTGCTGATGCTGCCGGAGATTCCGATACAGGTCGGGTGGACTGCCTACCAGAGCACGCTCACCCTCGAATTCGACCGGGGAGCCGCCGAGCGGGTGTTCCCGCCGGAGCCGTGGCTGACCGCAGAGAGGACCGACGCCACCGATGGCGAGTTGGCCGAGATGCGCAGGCGCGCAATTGATCCGGTGGTACTCAGCCTATTGACGCCGGCGGAGCTGGCGACCCTGCGGGTGATCGTCTACCAGCCGAGCGGCAGCCGGGAGGTCAGCCTCTGGCTGGCCGCCATGGGCGAGGAGATGCGCCACTGGATACACGACCCGGCTTTCGGCGGCCCGATGCCGGACGCGCCCGATGTCGCCGAGCGCTTCGCCGACAGCATGGAGGACTGGGTGTGCGAGACGCGCTTCGCCTGGGGCCAGCGCCGGATCGCGGCGTACGAGGTGCCGCCGCCCCGTTGATCGGGGGATCGGCCCGCCACGGCCGGCCACCGACGTCGGTACAGCCGGATGATCACCGGCCCAGTCCTTTTCAGGGCACGCTGCGCCCGCCGAGGGCCAGGGACGATGATCAGCCGGGCGAGGTTATGCGGCAGTGGATCGTGGTGGACGAAGTGCCGCTGACAGAGCGGGCCGCCTGATCAGCAGTGGTCCGACAGGAATTTGTTGATGTGGTTGCTCGCCTCGGTGACCTCTGGGCCGTTCAGCACGGCCGCCGCGGCGGTCAGATCCTTGCCGCGCAGTTGTTCCGCGGCCGCTGTGAAGGTCGCGAAATCTGGAGTCAGGTCCTTGGGAATGGTGCCCATGGTGTTGCCTTTCACCGCCCGACCGAGCCCTTCGGCGTCGAACGGGGTGGATCCGGTTTTCCCCTGCAGCACCGGCAGCATGGCGGAGACGACCGCGCCGTAGGTCTGCGCGATCGACGCGCACTCGGCCGGTTCCGCGAAGACCTTGCTGCCCTCCGTGGACTCCGTTGCTGTGGCAGCGCTGGTGTCGTCGCCGGCCGCGGATTCCGCAGCGTTGTCGCTCGATGGGGTCGACGTGGCCGTCGCTGTCGTCGCGGCCGGTGCCGCGGTTGCGCCGCTGCCACTCGAGCAACCACCCAGCAGGAGCGCCGCCGTGGTTGCGGCCAGCAAGCAGGGGGTCAGGCGACGGCGAATGTGCATCTGGACTCCTCGGTCGTGGCGGCCGGCGGCCGGTGTGCAGCCAGGAGGACGAACGCCGCCACCCTGATACGGCCGAGTGCAGACCGATCCGCCCGGACTGTCGGCCGGCGCCGGGGATATCCGCGTGACAACCGCACCGCCACTGGTCGAGCGATACTGGACGGATGAATGAGCAACCCTCCGCTGCGGCCATTCCCCCGCCCTCCGAGGCCGACGCCGCCCGGCTGCAGGCCGAGGTGGTCTATTCGGTGACAGCCGGTCCCGAGTCGACGGCGGACCTGGACGAGGTCGCGAGGGCGAAAGCCCGCCGCGACGAGGCTGCCGCGTCCACCCCGCCGGACGAGAACTGGCTGCACTCCCTGGAGTGACATGGCTGGCAGATGCACCCGGTGGAGATGGGGGTCGCAGGGTCGGTGCCGTCGTCAGCGCACCACCGACCGCAGGCCGCTCACCAGCCACGGCGTCAGCCAGGAGACGCCGCCGGGGGTCAGGTGCACGCCGTCGCTGCGGACCCGTAACCCGTCGACGGACGGGGTGTACCTCCCGCCCGGGCACAGCTTCGAATGCAGGTCCAACACATCGACCGCCGCTGCCGACGCGGCACCGCGCAGCAGCACATTCCAGCGGTCCACCCTGGCCGGGTCATCCTCTGGGAACAGCGTGCCGTCGGGCTTCTCGCCCCGCCGGTTGTAGGGCTCGGTGGCCACCACCAGGTCCGAGCCGGTGGAGCGGAGCACCCGGAACGCGGTGCCGATCTGGCCCGCGAGGAAGCTGTCGTACGCCGGCTGGCCGAGGTGCATCCACTGGCCGTTGTGCATGCGGTCCATGGTTTCCCAGCGACCGACCAGCAGCAGCACCACATCCGGGCGGTCGGCGGCGAGCTGTGCCGCCCAGGTCCGTGGCCACGCATCGCATTCGGCGCGCTCCTGCGTCAGGTCGCCGAAGTAGCGGTAGGGCCCGCCCTGCGCGATGCCGCAACCCAGCACCGTGTGGTCGACGAAGGTGATGCCGGGCGTCGCCGGCAGGTAGCGCATCAACGTCCAGGCGATGGAGTCGCCGAACACGGACACGCGCAACGGCTGACGGGGATCGCGGCGGGTGGTGGGCGGCGCGGCGCGGATGGTCGACGAGGGAGTCGTCGACGCCTGCTTCGTCGGGACGTCCCCTGGTGGCGACGGCGACGGCGACGGCGACGGCGACGGCGACGGCGACGGCGACGGCGACG
>CAXSEW010000472.1:0-3817 GCA_964236185.1 uncultured Nakamurella sp.
TCGGTCGTGCGGGGACCGCCACAGCCGATCTGGCCGGCAGCCGGGCCGTCGTCGATGCGGCGATCGAGGCGGGTATCACGCTGTTCGACGTCGCCGACATCTACGGCGCGGAGCCGGGCCTCAGCGAGCGGTTCCTCGGGCAGGCCCTCGGGTCCCGGCGCGACCAGGTCGTCGTCGCCACCAAGTTCGGCATGGACGCCAAGGGCGCGAACGGCCGGGACGACGGCGCCCGCGGATCCCGCCGCTACATCATCCAGGCGGTGGAGGCGTCGCTACGGCGCCTGGGCACCGACTGGATCGACCTCTACCAGCTGCACGAGCCGGATCGGCTGACCCCGCTGGCCGAGACACTGGCGGCGCTGGACGACCTGGTCCGGTCGGGCAAGGTCCGCTACCTCGGCCATTCGAACTTCGCCGGCTGGCAGCTGGCGGACGCGGCGTGGCTGGCAGCCGAGGCGGGCACGACGGCGTTCGTCAGCGCGCAGAACGAGTATTCGCTGGTGCAGCGCGGTATCGAGGGCGAGCTGATCCCCGCGGCGGAGCACTTCGGGGTCGGCATCCTGCCGTTCTTCCCACTCGCCAACGGCCTGCTGACCGGTAAGTACCGGCGAGACAGCGCGCCGGCGGGCAGCCGGCTGACCGACCTCAAGCCTGCCCTGCTGAAGAGCGCCCCGTGGGACGCGGTGGAGGCACTGGCCGCGTTCTGCGACGAGCGCGAGCTGACCATGGTCGAGGTGGCCTTCGGCTGGCTGCTGTCCAGCCCGGCGGTCGCGTCGGTGATCGCCGGGGCCACCTCGCCCACCCAGGTGGCAACGAACGCGGCAGCGTCGGGCCGCTGGTCGCCGAGCGCCGGCGAGCTGGCCGCCCTGGACGCGATCTTCCCGCCGCCGGCGCCGCTGGGCTATCGCTGATCCGACCGCGGCCGGTCGTCCTCAGGGCTATGAGCCGGGCAGCAGCGCCGGGAACGGCGAGGTGTTCAACGGCGTGACGGTGCCGTCGGCGTTCAGCGTGCCGAGCCAGGCCGAGACCTGCTGCAAGTTGAGGTTCGCCGGCCGCCGGGACAGCACGCTCTCCCAACGGGAGAAGATGACCCGCGCCACCGGCTTGTTGGGGTCGATCGACTTGCTCCAGGTCACCGAGTCCGGGAAGAAGGCCAGCACCGTGATGGGGCCGCCGGTCCAGGCCGCGCGGATGCTCGCCATCGACGACTGGGTGGGTTGTCGGATCGACACCACCTTGGTCGAGCACAGCTGCTGCAGTGCGGGCAGCGCGGAGCCCATGATCGGGTAGGCGCCGGCCTGGACGATCAGGCCGTTGCCCGCCTTGGCACAGATCTGCTGCACCAGGTCGTACTCGCCGATTCCCTCGCGCGAGTCGAACATCTTTCCCCAGGTGGCGGCCGGGAGCACCAGTAGGAACACCATCGCCACGACGCCGAGGAACCGGAACCGCGGCAACGCCAGGATGACCGTCCGGAAAGCGAAGACCGCGGCGAGCGCCGTCGCCGGGATCATCACCGGCAGCAGCCGACGCAGCGCCCAGATCTGGTCGGGCGTGATCTGGATCCTGTTCAGGTAGACCACCCCGACCAGCACCGGAACCGTCCAGACGACCAGCAGCCTGGCGTCCCGTCGGCGGCAGAAATGGACCGCCATCAGAACGGCGCCGATCAGTGCCGCGACGACGACCGCCCAGCCGAGGTACCAGGCCTGCCAGCTGATCGTCATCTCGTCGTAGCTGCGGGTGCCGTCGATCGGCAGGCCTTCCGACTTCTGCCGCGCCGCCACCGCCCCGACGTAGTCGCCGCCGTCCCGGTTCCTCATGAACTGGTCGACCAGCCAGAGCGGCCGGGTGACCATCGCGATGCAGCCGACGGCAACGATGATTCCGGCGGCGATGCTGACCCCGCGGCGGTGGACTGCCAGCCAGGTGGTGACCCGCCCGGTGACCGGTCGGAACAGGCTGATGGCGACGCCCAGCACGAGCACCAGCGGGATCGCCTCGAGCACCGGGTTGAGCTCACCGCTCAGGTTCTGCAGGTACTGGGGGCTGTGCACCTTGAGGTCCAGCCAGCCCAGCGCCCCGGCCGGGACGGCGCCCCACAGAAAGGTCAGCATGGCGATCCGCCCGTGCCGCCGACTGGCCGCGCCGGCCGGGCCGATCGCCAGCAGGCTGACGGCTGCGAGGCCGGCGACGATGGTCAGGCCGCCGTCGATCCGGGCGATCATGGTGGCGCCGGTGAAGGCGCCGGACAGCGCGAACAGGGCGGTGCTACGACGCTCGACCGCGACCCAGAGCGCCACCAGCATGCCGCAGACGAAGATCAGCGCGGTGGGTTCGGTGTAGGGCATCCGCGAGAACGCGGCGAGCGGCATGGTGACCGCGAGCAGCACCATCGGCGCCAGTCCCCACAGCGGACCCAGGATGCGGCGGGACAGCGCATAGACCGACAGCAGCGCGAGTGCGCCGATTGCGACGTTGCCGGTCAGTACGCCGGCGGTGCCGTGCAGCCAGCCGAAGACGGCCAGCAGGCCCGGCAGCAGGTCGTTGCCCTGGATGTGATTGGTGGCGCCGGTGTTGCCCTCGAGAAAATCGGTCAGCAGCCCGGGAACCTGGGCGGCGAGTCCGGGCAATGCCGGGTCGATGGACACGTCGGGTGTGTGGTGGTGCACGAGGTAGAGCGCGGAGAGCGTGTACTGCGCCGGGTCACGGTCCAGACCGATCATCTCGGCGGTGTGGCCGCGCTGCACCAGGTACCAGGCGATCGCGATCAGCACCGCGGTGCCGGCGCCGGCCACCGCGATCCGGCTCAGTTGCGGCGCCCGCGGGACCAGCCGGGCGGTACCGATCATCGCCAGCACCGCGACCGGCAGCACCAGAGCGGGGCGGAACTGCCCGAACATGAGCGCGACGGCTACGACCACCGAGACCGTGAGGAACCACGTCATCAGCCGGTCCGGCAGGGCGATGAGTGCCCCGCCGATCACTTGGCCCACCCGCGAACGATGCGGCGTGGGGGTGCCCTGTTCGGGAATCGCCACAGCGGTCGCCATCGTCTGTCAGCTCTCCGTCGGCTTCGTCGCGGTGCCAAGCCCTACGTGCCCCGGAGAGGGCTCGATGACACGGTCGGCGGTGGTCGGGGGGAACGCCAGGACCCTGGTCCCGGCTGGATCTGGTCGAACCGTGCCATCTTAGGCGGCAGACCGGCGCAGCGCGGGTGAAGCGAGGCTGTGCGCGGGTGGTGTGACGCCTCAGCCCTGGTGCGGGTACCGCACCGACGTCGGGGCCACGAAGGATTCCTTGATCGACCGCGGCGACGTCCAGCGCATGAGATTCGCCGCGGAGCCGGCCTTGTCGTTGGTGCCCGAGGCTCGGGCGCCACCGAACGGCTGCTGCCCGACGACGGCGCCGGTCGGCTTGTCGTTGATGTAGAAGTTGCCGGCAGTGAAACGCAATGCATCGCTGACCTGGGCCACCACCTGCCGGTCCCGGGCGATGATCGAGCCGGTCAGCGCGTACGGCGAGGCGCTGTCCACCTGTTGCAGCACCTGCTCGAACTGCGCGTCGTCGTAGACGTGCACCGACAGGATCGGCCCGAAGTACTCGTTGCAGAAGATCTCGTCGGCCGGGTCGGTGCCGAGCAGCAGGGTCGGCCGGACGAAGTAGCCCTCGCTGTCGTCGTAGGTGCCGCCGGCCAGCACCTCGATGCCGTCCGTGGCGTGCGCCCGGTCGAGCGCGGCCTTGAGCCGGCCGAAGGACCGGTCGACGAGGACGGCGCGGGTGAAGTTAGTGTAGTCCTCGACGCTGCCGATGGTCA
>CAXSEW010000473.1:0-3814 GCA_964236185.1 uncultured Nakamurella sp.
GTGGCTTCGGTGGCCACCGTCAGGTCGTTCCCGACGACCGCGGGCGCGGTGCCCTCCAGGTGGGAATCGACCTGGAAGTCGGGGGTACGGAAGTCGGCGATCTGGAAGTTGTGGCTGTAGTCGACTGAATCGACACCCGATATGCCTGCGGCGTGCAATTGGATGTAGGCGCCCCCGAGGTTGACGCCGGCCGGCAGCTTGACGGTGAAATCGAAGCCACCGAGTTTCGTCAGCGGGGCGGTGCCGTGCCCGATGGTGACACCGTAGGCGTCCTGGGTGGTGAAGGTAACGGTGCTCTGCGCCGGTACCGAGCTCAGGGCTGCGCCGACGTCGGAGGCCTGCCGGCGGATCCATCCCTTCACCGACACGGTCTCGCCGGGCCGATAGGTCTGCCGGTCGTCGTTGACGAACCACAGCAGATGATCCATCGTCGGCATGGTGTTCCAGCTGTTGTTCCACATCGCTGACGGGAGTAGGGCCGACTGGCTGCCCCGCGTCGCCAGCAGGGCACCGGCGCCCGACTGCGTCAGGGCGAGTGCGGCGATGCCGTCGGTGCCGGTGACGGCGTCCTTGGCCGATTGGTCGATGCGACCTGCGCTGCCGAGCATGCTGACGGTGACGCCCGACTGCGGAGCTCCGTCCCTCAGGTCCGTCACCCAGGTCTGTAGCCGGGTGGTGTCGTTCACCGCATCGAGCCCGAGAATGGTTGATTGCGCCCAGGTCATCATCGCCCGGTTCTGGTAGATGTCGTTGCCGCTGAACGACTCTGCGGCGGTCGGTTCGATCACCACGACGACATGGCCGGTCTGCTGCGGCCCGGCCATCACCTTCGACAGGTCCAACTTGGACCCGACCAGCTCGTTGGGCCGGCCACCGATGGCAACCACCCGATCAACCAATACCGGCCAGTCGGGAACGCCCAGCGCGGGGTTGCGCTGGTAGTCCTGCTGCGCCCACTTGAGATACCACCGCTGATAGGTCGGCCAGTCGGCCGGCGACACGGCGAAGACGCGCTCCCGGAACTCCTTGCGGTTCAGGGTCTGCACGGTGATCGACGGCGCGGCGACCATCGGGTCCAGCGTGGTCAGCGGTTGCCAGGAATCCATCCGCGGCGCCGCCGAGCCGATCCGGACGGTCCCGGTGGCCGGTCTGGCCAGGTGCTGGCCGAAGACGTCCGTCAGGGTCGTCGGCGCGGTCACCGTGTACGTGACGTCGGGTTGGGTGTTGCCCTGGATGAAAACTCGCTGCTCCGTTGCAGTCACCGACGCGCCGCCCGGGATCGCCGGGCTGATCCGTATCGTTTTCGGGTCGAAGGACGCGGTGTCCAGGCCGTTGTTGAAGGTGAGGACCAACGGCGCGGCTGGCGAGCAGTCTGCTCCTGGTTGGCCGCAGTCAGTCTCGGTGAGCGCCAGCGCCGCATAGGTCCGCCCCGAAAAGGTGATTGCCTTGCCGGTGGTCCGCGGACCCTCGGCCGACGGGGTCCCCACGGTGAATGCGGTGGTCACCACGGTGGACGCGGGGAGATCGCGAACCGGCCGGAAGGCGAGCACCCGACCGGCCGGCGCTGTGCTGGTCACGCTCGCCGCGGCCGGGTCGGCGGCGATCTCGGCAGCGGTGGCCAACCGCACCGGCGCTGGCGTACCGCCCGCGGTCAGCCGGACGGCGCGCAGGACGGCCGCCGGATCGATCCGCTGGTCGAAGATGGCGACGAATACCGGCTTGAGCGCCATGCTGTTGCCGGTGGGCTGGAAGCTCCGCACCGTCGGCGGTGGGGTGCTGAACCGGAAAGACGCAGTGGCGGCAAGCTTTCCGCCGGTCACGGATCGGGTACCGGCCGGCACGGTCACGGTGAAATCGGTGGCCATCGGCAGCCGGTCGAGGTCCGACCCAGTCTTGTCGACCGCACTGTTCCCCTGGACCGCAAATTGCAGTGTGCTGGTGCCGATCCACTGCCAGCTGCCCGCCACCTTCGGCGAGATGGTGACCGGTACCGCGGTGGCCGCGAGCTGCCCGACCGTGGCGACGGCGACCATCGGCTGGTCGAAGGTGAGGCTGATGAACGGCGCAACAGCAACCGGGCCCTGCGGTTGCATCCGCAGGATGTGCAAGGGACCGGTCGGCGTCGGAGCGGGCGTAATGCCGGTGCTCGCGGTGCCGGGGAAAGCGAGCGGGACGGTCGTACCGGCCTGCGGTGTCTTGATGGACTGCACGGGCCACTTGAACGGCTGTTCCAGCGCACTGCTGCCGGACCAGGCCGGCAATCTGCTGATGATGCCGGCGCTCTGGGCGCCGGCGAGCGGTTGCCCCTCGACCACAGGAACGGGCGCGGCGGGCTGCTGTACATGGCCGGCGCTGAGCCGCAACCCGGCCGCTTGGGCCACCACCGGGGGCTGGCGACCCGGAGCGGTGGTGCCGCCGGACGTCGATCCTGACGAGGTGTCGATCCCGGAGGTCCCGCCGCTGGGCACCGGGCTGGTTGTGCCGCTGCCGGCCAGCGGTCGGGGGGCCACCGGGCTACCACCGGCGATCCACGCCCCTGCCAGCAGGAGAACCAGCGCCAGCAGCGCTGCCACCGCCGCGCCGCGCCGACCCTGCCAGCGCCGTACCCGCTTCTGTTGCATCATGTGGCCTCCCGCGACTGTCCCGCGCAGCACCCGCCGCACCACCATGACGGAGCGAGCGAGCCCGTCGGTTGCACGGCGCCGGGGTAACCTCTCGCGGTGAGCCGTCCGGGGGTGAAGGCGCGATCCGGAGCATCGTTGATTCCAGGCGTTGCCGTGCTGTCCGGTTGGGTCGCTGCCGC
The DNA here is from genome assembly GCA_964236185.1 of uncultured Nakamurella sp. Lineage (GTDB taxonomy): Bacteria > Actinomycetota > Actinomycetes > Mycobacteriales > Nakamurellaceae > Nakamurella. The sequence goes on from CAXSEW010000473.1 coordinate 2,804, forward strand.
CGCGGTCTTCTTTCGGCAGCCTCTCTTCAGCGGTCTGAAGTCCATCACCGGTGACAACGGTGATACCCGCCTGATCATCTATGTTCACGAACAGTGGGTGCAGGTGATGCGCGGCCTGGCATCCTGGCGGAGCCCGGGGTTCTTCTACCCGACCGCCGACACCCTCGGGTACACCGATACCTTCATCCTGGACGAAGTCTTCTATGCACCGCTCCGCTGGTTCGGGCTGGATCAATTCCGCTCCTACCAGGTGACGCTGATGTTGCTGAGCCTGGTCGGCTACGTCGGTGCCTACCATTTGCTCCGCCGGATCCTGCATGATCAACGCGCCCTGTGTGCCGGCCTGGCGGTCGTGTTCGCCTTTTCCAATATGTTGTCCGTCCAGGCCGGCCACACCCAGCTGTACGCCGTATATTGGATTCCGGCCTTCGCCCTGCTACTGCTGCGCGTGCAAGGGAAGCCGGGTGCGGCGACAGGTCCCGCGTTGGCGGCCGGTCTGGCAATAGGACTGCTTTTCCTGTCGACGTTCTACGTCGCCTGGTTCTTCACCGCGACCTCGGTGCTGTTCATGATCGTGCGATCGGTGCTGTGGCGGCTGACCAACCGCCATCGCTCCCCCGCCGGCTGGAAGTCGTTGCTGCGCTATCGGAACGAAATGGTGGCCATGGCCGTCGGCGTGGCCGTCGGCGGTATTCCGTTCCTGCTGGTGTACCTCCCGAATGCCGGCTCGAGTCGCTCGTTCGATGTCGTCGTCGACTACGCGGCGCAGCCCCGGGACATTGTCAACACCGGGGCCCGCAATTACCTGTGGGGGCCGCTGACCCGCGGCGTCTTCGGTTCGTCACCGCGGCTGGGCAACGGCGAGTTGGGTTTTGGCCTGACCCCGGTCGTACTCGTTGCGCTGCTAGGTGCCACGGTGTATCTGATACGGCGGTTCTCGGTGAAAGCCGGCGACCGTCAGCTGCTCTGTACTGCCGTGCCAACTGCCGTGACCCTCTGGTCGGCGATCGG
>CAXSEW010000474.1:0-3789 GCA_964236185.1 uncultured Nakamurella sp.
CCGGCTCGGCTTCGTCCCCACCTACCGGAGCGACGCGGAGATCACGGCGTGGTCCCGGCTCTTCCCGGTGCTGCTCGGTAGCTCCCGGGTGCCGGCATGACGGGCCGCCCGCCGCTGCGCGTGGGGATCGCCGGAGCCGTCCGAGGCGGCGGCTTCCTCACCGCGATGCGGCACGATGCCGACCGGGTGACGCTCGCTGCGGCCTACGACCCGAATCCCACAGCGCTGGCGGCATTCGGCGTGCGGAGCGGCGTGGACCACCTGTGCACCTCCTTCGACGAGCTGCTGGACAGCGTCGACGCCGTCGTCCTGTCCTCGCCGCAGCACCACCACGCTCCGCAGGCGATCGCTGCCCTGGAGCGCGGGATCTCGGTGTTGAGCGAGGTACCGGCAGCGGTCAGCCTCGAGCAGGCCCAGCAGCTGGTCGGCGCCGTCCGCCGGAGCAGCGCCCACTATGCGATGGCCGAGAACTATTGCTACACAAGGCAGAATCTGATTGTCGGAGCGATGGTGCGGGCCGGTGCCTTCGGCGAGCTCTACTACGGCGAGGGCGAGTACCTGCACGAGATGAAGTCGTGGCACAACCTGGCCTCCGGGGCTCCGACGTGGCGGTATCACTGGCAGGTCGGACGCGACGGGCACACCTATCCCACCCACAGCCTCGGGCCGCTACTGCAGTGGTTCGACGATCGGGTCGTCGCGGTCAGCTGCGTCGGTACGGGACGGCACACCGATCCGGAACACGAACTGCAGGACACCACGATTCTGCTGGCGCGCACCTCGCGCGGACGCCTGCTGCGCCTTCGCTTCGACCTGCTCTCGAACCGACCGGAACTGTGGGACTACTACACGGTGCAGGGGACGGACGGCGCGTACGAGGCGGCCCGGACACCGGCCGGGCAGCCGGTGGTCTACCTGCACGGCCGGTCGCCGGCCGAGACCTGGGAGCCGCTGGAAAAGTTCGCCGGGTCGTACCTGCCGGACCGGTACGCCGACCCGCCGGCCGACGCCGGTCACTGGGGTTCCGACCTCTGGCCGCTGCGCGACTTCCTCGACTCGGTCCTGGACGGCCGGCCAGTCGAGGTCGACATCTATGCCGCCCTGAACATGACACTTCCCGGCTTCGCCGCCGAGGAATCGATCCATCGCAATGGTGACTGGGTGCACGTCGCGGACCCGCGGTTCTTCACCGCGGGCATCGGCGTGGATCCCGGTCGCGAGGCTCCACTGGCCTGACCGGCAGTCGGCCGGTCGAGCGCCGCAGCACCCGCCCCGAAATACCACCCGCCCGGATCCACAACCGCAAGGAGCTCCGATGACGTCCTGGAAGATGCGTACGGCCCTGTTGTCAGTGATACCGCTGATGACACTGGCCGCCTGCAGCAGTACCAGCACCCCGGCGGCGAGTCCGTCGTCCAGCAGTAGCACTCCCGCCGGGACCACCGCGGGCAGCGCGACCGCCGCCGGGACCAGCGCGGGGAGCGCGACCAGCGCGGGCAGCGCGACCGCCGCCGCGACGTCGACCTCGGCAGCAGCAGCCTCCCTGTCCGGCTCCCTGACCATCTGGAACCGGGGTCCGATCGACGACACCACCGCGCTCAAGCCGTTGATCGACGGGTTCAAGAAGAAGTACCCGACGGTCACCATCAATGCCGTGGCCCAACCGGGCGACAACTATTTCGCCGTGCTGCAGGCGGCGGTGATCGGTTCCAAGGGGCCCGACATCGCGTCGATGTTCCCCGGCGGTTATCAGGTGCAATTCCAGAACAAGATGCTGGATCTGAACAAGTACATTCCGAAGTCCGAACTGGAAGCGGTCGGCGCCCAGTACTACGCGCAGGACGGTGACCTGTCGAAAGCGACCTACGGCGTACCGGTGACCAGCAGCTTCTACGGCATGTTCTACAACAAGAAGGTGCTCTCCGCCGTGGGCGTCACGGACTTCCCCACCACGTGGACCGAGCTGAACGCCGCCTGCGCCAAGGTGAAAGCTGCGGGGAAGACCTGCATCGGCTACGGCAGCGACTCCGGCTCGGGTGGTTTTCCGGCGTTCCTGGACTGGTCCTACCTGGTCGGCGCAGCCGACGACCTGAAGGGGTGGGACGCCATGCTGACCGGGCAGAAGAGCTACAACTCGCCCGAGGTCGCGGCCCAGGTCACCAAGTGGGCGGCCCTGCGGACAGCGGGTTACACCAATGACGACGTGCTGACCTGGCGTGGCGTGCGGGCCGGATTCGCCGACGGATCGGTGGCCATGGTGATGGGTGGCAGCTGGGACACGCCGGGCTACGAGAAGGCGCTGGGTGCCAACGTCGCGGTGATGCCGGCGCCGTTCGCCGACACCCCGCAGAAGAAGCTGGTCCGCCTGCCCGACAACGGATACGACGTGCTCAAGTCCACGAAGAATCCGGAGGCGGCGGCTGCCTTCGAGGCGTACATCATCTCGGCCGAGGGCCAGAAGGTTGTCGCCGCGTCAGGACAGGTGCCCAGCCGGGCCGGCGTGCTGACCACTGATCCGGTGAACGGAGCGCTGCTCAAGACCGCGGCGACGCCAGGCTGGAGTGCCATTCCGATGTTCGACAACTTCACCGCCCCCTCGGTCACCGATGCGCTGACCAGCGGTCTGAACAGCGTGCTGGCCGGCAAGACCAGCCCGGCGGAGGTACTCGGCAAGATGGATTCCGCCACCAAATCACTGACCTCGGCGCAGCGGGTCGACTACCACCTCGGCAGCTAGTGGCCGCCGACACCCGGACGCTCCGGCGCCGGCCGGCGCTGCCCCGGCCCGGCGCGGGGTCGCTCCGCCTCAGTACGCGCCGATCGATGACCGGGGCCCTGTTCGCGGTGCCGGCGATCCTGCTGGTGGCGGCGTTGCTGGTGCTCCCGGCGGTGCAGGCGCTGTATTACAGCTTCACCTCGTGGGACGGGACGGATGCGCAGTGGATCGGGTGGCAGAACTACACCTCGGGCCTGTTCGGCAATCCGGACTTCCGGCGGATCCTGCTCAACAATGCCATCATCATCGCCAGCGTTCCGGTGGAAGTGGCGGTGGCGCTGGTGGTCTCGTATCTGCTGATGTTGCAGCGGCAGGGCAAGCAGGTCTTCCGCGCGATCTTCTTCGTTCCGGTGGCGCTGTCCTGGGTGGTCATCGGTCTGACCTTCGGTTACCTGTTCTCCTCGCGCGGAGCGGTGAACTCCCTGCTGGACCACCTGGGGCTGCACGCCATCAGCAGCGATTGGCTGGCCGGCAGCTGGACGTCGTTGATCGCCTTGATCCTGGCGTTCAGCTGGAGCTACCTTGGTATCAACGTGGTGCTGCTGTCCACCGGGCTGGCCACCGTGGACGGGGCGGTACTGGAGGCGGCCCGACTGGACGGCGCGGGTGGCGTCGCCATGCTCCGCCAGGTCCTCCTGCCGCAGATCCGCCGGTACGTGGAACTGGCGCTCATCGTCACCATGTCGGCTGCCATCACGCAGATCTTCGGACTCATCTACACGATGACCGCTGGTGGCCCGGACCGGTCCACCACCACGCTGGAATACGCGCTCTACCAGACGTCCTTCTCGCAGGGGAATTTCGGTCAGGGCGCCGCCCTGGGCATCGTGCTGTTCGTGGTCTCCCTTGGGGTCACGGTCATCCGGATCAGGTCGGGGGTGTCCGCCCATGACTGACCTCGCGCTCGCGACGCGACTGCCGCCGGCCGGAGGCACCCGGACACCACGCAGGTCCATCGCCGGCATCGCCGGACTGCTGGCGCTGATCGTGCTGGCCATGGTCACCATCGCTCC
>CAXSEW010000475.1:0-3788 GCA_964236185.1 uncultured Nakamurella sp.
AACCGATCTATCGCACACAGGCAGGGTCGGGTGTCTCAAGAAAGATTGAGGCTAAGAAGGCTCCTGCGGCTGTAAGACTCTTGAGAACTGCGACCGGTCCGGCCGAGTTGCCCGAGCGACGGAGGACCTTCTTCGGTCAACTCGTCAAGCCAACAGGTCTGACGCTGCTGGAGGCCGTGCGTATCGTCGACGCCGCCGCGCTGTCTGAACCGACCACATAACGGTGGACCACGTCGCTTCCCGCCCCCTACCCGCTGCTGTTCGGTTGTCAGGGAGTTGGCTGTCCGGTCATCGATCCGTCACTGTCTGCCGAACCAGGCCTCCGTCAGGCCAAGCCAAGTTGAGCTCGGACCAGTTCGTCGGACCATAGTTGGACTTCGACGTAGGCATCCACCCGGCGGTACTGATGTCCGGTGTAGTCGCCGGGATCTTGTGGCGCCGCGTCTTTCGTCGAACCGGATCGGGCGGTGAGCTGCTCGAGGTCGGCCAGTTGGTAGACCCGCCCGGCGTAGTTCGGGTCCGGTGGCGGCAAACCTAACGGGACCCCAAGGCCCAGCGCGGTGATGCTGTCGGCGTACGTGAAGCTGGTGCTCTCGGGCGGCAGAGCGGCCAGCGGAAGTCGGACTTCGGCGACGTGGCGGTACAGCCCCGCGAACCAGGCGCTGGCGCCCAGCACGAAGTAGTGGGGCGAGCTGCGCTGCGGTCTGCCGCCAGCTGCGATGAATAGGTCGCGGGCCCGGCGCTCGGTGGCGCGGCGCAGCGTCATGTACCGCGGCCCGAAGTGCCGCGAGGACAGCTCTTGCTGACCGGGTGAGCCAGCTCGGCCACTACCGTCGCCGCCTCGGACTCTGTCAGGTCGGACAGGTTGAGGAATGGGCGGCGATCGGCACGGTAGTAGTGCGTCACGAACGATGGGACCGCGGTCAACGGTCCGTGGGCGGTGGTCATGGGTGAGACGCCTTCAGTCCAGTCCGGGTGGGTCGGATATGGTGCTGGATTGGAACCGGAGAAGGTAGCCGTCGGGGTCCAGGACCAGAAACTGCCGCACAGCGGTGACGGATTGTCCGATTCGGTACTGCCTGGTCTCCGGCTGCATGAACAGGTTGGTACCGGCCGCACTGATGTCGTGGGCGACTCGGTCCGCGTCAGGCACGGTGATTTGGAAGTTGATACCCCGCCCGAGCGGCGCCTGTAGCGGTCCGGTGATCCAGTTGCGGCCGGTTCCTACCTCTTCGAGCATGACGTGCGCGGACCTGAGCTCTAGGTAGGCGAATCGTTCCTCTGGTCGGGAATATCGAACCACGAACCCGCAGACCATGCACCAGAAGTCGATGCTCCGGTCGAGGTCAGTGACCAGCAGTTCAGGTACCAAGGCCGGCTCGCGCAGGGGCATCGACCGATGCTCCCACGCTGCTCGGGCCCGGGGCCAAGTTCAGCGGAGTGCTGTCTCGATTACCGAACCCTGACCGGTCGGGGATCGCTGACCGGGCCAGCTTCCGCGTGTGGCCTCGAAGGAGCTTTCAGCGCCTGATGCTTAAGTTATCAACGGCCTGTGAGAACCAACGTCTACGGTCGTCGGTGTCCGCACTTCTGATGAGATGGGTTGGTTGCATCCTGTGCCGTACGGCCCCCTGAGCAACTCCAGACGCATTCGCGCCTATATGTAAGCGCATCCAAAGCTTGCCGCCGCTTGGTTTTTACTGTGCGCAGGCCTTGGTATTACTCTTAGCACTCTCACTTTGGTCACCGCTTCAAGTCGGCAGCACCCCACTGCGAATCGGATCGGAAGTATTTGGTTCTATCTGATAGCCCTGCTTAGTCTCCTACTCCTAGTCCGTGAAGTGCGCCGGAGCTATAAGCGGTAAGTGCGCAGCATGACGAAATCAGCGGGTGTGTCGTAGCGAGTGCTCCGCCGGCGGCGAGCTGGCTTGCCCGCCAGCGCGGTGCGGTAGCGGAGCGCCGACCGGTTGCCGATCCCCGGTCGGACCAGGAAGGCAAGCTGATAGACGCTAGCAAGTCGAAACCCTCCCGACTAGTAAAACTCTTGAGAACTGCGACCGTTCCGGCCGAGTTGACCGCGCGACGGAGAACCTTCCTGGGACAACTCGTCAAGCCAACAGGTCTGACGCTGCTGGAGGCCGTGCGTATCGTCGACGCCGCCGCGCTGTCCGAACCGACTACATAAGGCGGACCACGTTGCCTTCCGCCCCACCATCGGCTCTTCAATTGTCAGGGAGTTGGCTGACCGGTCATCGATCGGCAACCGGTCGGCGTTTCTTGCGCGGCGGTCTTTGCCGGAGACCGGTTCAGGCGTGGAGCTGCACCTTATCGGGGAACCACGAGTGCCAGCTCAGCACTAGCAGACCCACACCGAGGAGAACCGCCAGGATGATGAGGCCGAAGTTGAACCACCAACGGGCATCTTCGCTTAAGCCCTCACGGAACTTCAGCGGACCCATCAGAGAAGTGTCGACGTAACTAGTGAATCGCACAAGCGCGCGAAGGAATACATCCCGTCTCTCTCAGCGAACGCTGACCGGCCATGGACGGGCGCCGTATGCTCCCTGCGTGAAGGTCAACCCCCGCGGGCGTAGCTCTTCAACCGTGGACGCAGCCAAGTCCGAACTTTGCTGACTGCACCGTCAACTATCTGATGCGATAGGCTCGATTTCGGTCGTCAGCCGACGCCGTAGGTCAAGGTCGTCGCTCCGATCTTGACAATCAAATGCGATCGGTCGACTTCCCATCGAAAGGTGCCTCCGGTGTTCCATAGGGCCACCGCTTCCGTGTCACCGCACAACGCGCCGGGGGGCGGAGCACCAATACTGCTCGAGCTAGCGCCGGCGAGCTTCATTGATGATCCGTCCACTGTCACGCGAGCCTGCACGTTCTGACCGCAGGTGTCGTATGACTTCAGGGTGTCCCCCTGAATGGACAGGATTGTCTTCCCGGGACGCGCCGGCCGCGGCAAATTGCTACCAATCTGCACTTGCTGCAACACCCAACTGCTGCCGAGCAAGATTTCTTGCCGAGACAAGTTGTTCGACGACGACGCCGACGACGACGCCGACGACGGCGGGCTTGGGGCAGCGGCACTACTAGGGATCGAAGCGGAAGGATTCCTGGTCGACGTGTCTATCGACGACCGACTCTGCTCAGGTGAACGCGGCGAGCCGGGGCTAGCACTGTGACAGCCGACAATCAGGTAGGCGGACGCCGCCAAGAGCCATGCGGCCGCCGTCCGAAGCTGTTGCATCCGCGCCTCACCAACTACGTCCTCGACCGCGCCTCGGGATACAGACGCTGGTGCCCGCCAACACGGTTGCACTCGACAGCAATACGGCGACCGGCAGAACCGGGCGGATGACGGCAACTCAACCTGGCCGTACACACCCTTGACTACACGAAGGGTTCCTTTCATGTCCGGCAGAGGCCTCACCCGAAGACGTTGGACGGTCAGGTGACGTGCTCACCACGTTCGTACGCCGGCGGGTTCTTCCCCCGCCGGGACATCCCGATCAGCGGATCAACAGTGCACCTGCAGGAGCTGCGAGACGCCCGCTGGATCGCGCCAGCCGTAGGCAGCTCGTGCGGCGTCATGCACGACCGATCCTGCGCGCTCGCCGGATACGAGCCCCACGCCGTTGCCCGATGTGACGACTTCCACCTCGCCGCAGCGCTGGTCGCGGCGGGACACGGTGTCGCGCTGCTACCCGCCACGGCCACACCGATCGACGGCACCGTCGCGCTCCAGCTACTCATTGCCGTCGACCCTCCCATCAGGCGCA
>CAXSEW010000476.1:0-3785 GCA_964236185.1 uncultured Nakamurella sp.
GACGCGCTGCCATTGCGGGAGACGTCCGGACTGCCCTTCGCCTCGACGGTGCCCGGCGTCTGCCACGCCTGCGGCCACGACATCCACACCACCGCGCTGATCGGCGCGGCCCAGGCGCTGGCCCGGGCCGGCGATCTCGGCGGGCGCGTCCGACTGATCTTCCAGCCCGCCGAGGAGGTGATGCCCGGTGGTTCCCACGAGATCATCGCGGAAGGCCTGCTCGACGGGGTGGAACGGATCTTCGCGCTGCATTGCGATCCACGGCTCGAAGCGGGCAAGGTGGGGCTGCGGGTCGGCCCGATCACCTCCACCAGCGACGTGGTCGAGATCGAGCTGTTCGGTCCCGGCGGCCACACTGCCCGGCCGCACCTCACCGGCGATCTGGTGTATGCCCTCGGCGTCCTGATCACCGGCCTGCCGGGCCTGCTGTCGCGCCGGATGGACCCGCGGTCCGTGCCCGTGATGGTCTGGGGCACAGTGCATTCGGGCGTCGCGGCCAATGCGATCCCGGAGGCCGGTCTGCTCCGCGGCACGTTGCGGATCATGGACCGGGCGGGCTGGGACCGGGCGGAATCCCTGGTGCAGGAGCTGGTAGCGGACCTGCTGGCGCCGACCAGGGTGGGTTACAAGCTGAACTACCTGCGCGGCGTGCCGCCGGTGGACAACGACGCGCAGTGCACGTCGATCCTGCGGGCCGGGGTCACCGCGGCGGTCGGCGCCGAACATGCAGCGGTGGCGGAACAGTCGACCGGCGCGGAGGACTTCGCAATGTATCTGGACCACGTCCCCGGTGCGCTCGCCCGGGTTGGCGTCTGGGACGGTGTCGGGCCGCAGGTGGATCTGCACTCACCCGGATTCTGGGCCGACGAGCGTGCGCTCCCGGTCGCGGTGCGACTGCTGGTCCACACCGCGCTGGAGGCGCTGGCCGTTCCGGCCGGCTGAGTCCGACCGCTCTTCGCCTGCTCCGACTCGTTGGTCGCGGTGGCCGACAGCTCGGGTCAGCTGCCGATGGACCGGCACGGCCGGTTGCGGATGTCGCGGACGTACTCGGTCGGTGCGTCGGCGGCCTCGGCTGCGTCGGCGATGACGCCGAGGTAGCGCGCCGACGGGATGCCACCCTCGAACGCCTGCAATGCATAGAGCCAGGCGAGCTGGTCGCCGTCCAGGGTGTGCACCCGCAGTCGGATCTTGGTGTACAGCCCGAGATCGGCGCCCTCCCAGGAGTCGAGGGTGCGCTCGTCGGAGGCGGCCATGTCGTAGAGCACCACGAAGACGCTCGAGTCCGGATCCTCCACCACGGTGGCGAGCGCCCCTTCCCAGCCCAGGTCCTCGCCGCCGAAGGTGAGCCGCCAGCCCGGCAGCCAGCCCGTTCCGGACACCGGCGAGGACGGGCAGCGTTGCAGCATCTGCGCCGGGTCCATGTTGGATCCGTACGCCGCGTAGAGGGCCATGGCCCGCAGCCTATCGGGCGGTTTCCGGGCGGCGGTGATGCATGACCCACTCCCCGGGGACGAGTGTTATTCGCCTCGGGGCGACCCGTCACGGACGTGTTCAGCGCGACGACCGCGGGCCCGATTCGCCACGAGAGACGAGCCAGTTGGCGCGCTAGCTTCTTCGTCGGGTGATCCTCGAAGGAGCTGCGAACCATTTTCTGACAGCAGCCGACATTGCCGCTGCATCAACCTGATTCGCCGCATTCCACATTTCATCGTCTGCAGAAGCTCGCTCAAAGACGTCGTGCGCGGCCTTCAAGAAATACGGCGAAGGCGGTGAGAAGTTCTCTCGCGACGATCATGATCAGCTGCTATCACGCGTCAATATCCGACGCAAGTAAGTTGAGGAATGCGATCGTGTCGGACATCGGCAGCTATCAGCATGGCATCGTCGCGAACGTCGTCGGAACCGAGTACGACACTTCCGGTGTCCGGCACAGTGCCAAGCGCACCGATCTTGATGGTTCGTGGCTGGCGCGTCTGGGGCTCAGGCGTGCTTCGATGGGCAACATCGGTGCTCGCCGCCGTGGCCCCGGCACACCGGATACGGTTGTCGATGGTGACGCCCCCAGTGGTCGGGGCACCGGAGGTGAGGGATCGATGACCAGGATCGTGATCATGGGCGGCGGGCCGGCCGGCTACGAGGCCGCGCTGGTGGCTGCCCAATACGGCGCGGAGGTGACGCTCGTCGAGACCGACGGTGCGGGCGGCAACTGCGTGCTGTACGACTGCGTCCCGAGCAAGACCTTCATCGCCAGCGCCGGTGCCCGCACCTCGGTGCGGGAAGCCGGCGAGCTGGGGGTGAATGTGCCGCCGCAGAAGGTCGAGGTCGACATCCGGGCCGTGCACGACCGGGTCGCCCATCTGGCGCTGGCCCAGTCCGCCGACATCGGCAACCGGTTGGTGGCCGAGGGCGTGAAGCTGGTCCTTGGTCGGGCGGCGCTGTCCGATTCGGCCCCCGGGTTGGCCGCGCACCGGGTGTCGGTGACTGGCAACGACGGCAGTGAGTCGGTGCTGGAGGCCGACGTCGTGCTGATCGCCACCGGTGCGTCGCCGCGCGTGCTGGCCAGCGCCGTGCCCGATGGGGAACGCATCTTGACCTGGCGCCAGGTGTACTTCCTGCGGGAGCTGCCCGACCACCTGATCGTCATCGGGTCCGGCGTCACCGGCGCGGAGTTCGCCTCCGCGTACAACGAGATGGGCGTCAAGGTGACGCTGGTGTCCAGCCGGGACCGGGTGCCGCCCAGCGAGGACGCCGATGCGGCGGCCGTCATCGAGAAGGTTTTCACGGCCCACGGTGGCGTCCTGGCCAAGGAGTCCCGGGCGTCCTCGGTGGTGCGCGACGGCGACGAGGTGGTGGTCACGCTCGCCGACGGCAGCCAGCTCCGCGGTTCGCACGCGCTGATGACGGTCGGATCGGTACCCAACACCACCGGGATCGGGCTGGAGAAGGTCGGCATCGAGGTGCCGGACAGCGGCTTCATCCCTGTCGACCGGGTGTCCCGCACGTCGGTGGCGGGTATCTACGCGGCCGGCGACTGCACGGGGGTGCTGATGCTGGCCTCCGTCGCCGCGATGCAGGGACGGATCGCGATGTGGCACGTGCTGGGCGAGGGTGTTCCGCCGCTGCGGCTGCGCACCGTCGCCGCCAATGTGTTCACGCATCCGGAGATCGCCACGGTGGGCATCACCCAGGCCGAGGTCGACGCCGGGAAGGTGCCGGCCCGCACCATGACGATGCCGCTGGCCACCAACGCCCGCGCCAAGATGAACGGCATGCGCGACGGCTTCATCAAGCTGGTCATCCGGCCGGCGACCGGCATCGTCATCGGCGGGGTGGTGGTGGCACCCGGCGCCTCAGAGCTGATCCTGCCGATTGCGATGGCGGTGCAAAACGGGCTGACCGCCAAGGATCTCGCCTATACGCTGAGCGTCTACCCGTCGCTGTCCGGCTCGGTGACCGAGATCGGCCGGCGCCTGATGCACTACGACGGCGACCTCGGCTGACTCGGTGCCGTCGCAACCCGCCTGAAGCACCAGCAGACCTTCCTCGCGCTCATCAACATGTCGATTTTCGTCCCACTGGTCCCATTTCGGCGAGTTTGGTGAGCGCGACGTCAGCTCAGTGAGCGCGGCGCATCTTGGTGAGCGCGGCGGGAGCGTTGGGCGCCGCAGCCGAAAGGGACGGGACGCACCCCTCGGCCTGCCCCGTCCCTCTGAAGTAGTTCGAAGCTGATCCGGCGAGGGTTCGCCGGATCAGCTTCGTCCTCCGTTCGAGTGACGGATCAGTCT
>CAXSEW010000477.1:0-3781 GCA_964236185.1 uncultured Nakamurella sp.
CGGATATCACCTCTTCGCCCTGCCCACGGCCAAGCGCCGGCTCAGCGTGCTCGCCGGGTGGGCGCTGGCCGGCAGCCGGCCCAACGACGTCACCTTCGGGCTGGTGCAGCGCGACCGGGCGCTGGCGGCGACGAGTGGGCGGCAGGCGCCAGGCGCCGACTGACCAGCCTCGGCGGTGCCCCGGGCGCCACAGTTTCCGCGTCCGTGCCGCCGCGCACACCCCGGCTTCGGGTGCAGTCGCCGCAGTGTGGGACCGTGCCTTCACCCGAGCGCACCGGACCCGGCGGTTCCAGATCCGGTGCGGGGTCGGCCGAACAGGAAGGTGATGTGGGTGACAGTGTCCAGCGCACCCGAGGTGCCCACCGACATGCGTGTCAGCGTGCTCCGCGCAATCGGCGACGTCGCGGTGGAGACCCGGCCGGTTCCCACGCCCGGTCCCGGCGAGGTGCTGATCAAGATCGGTTCGGTCGGCATCTGCGGTTCGGACATCCACTACTACCGGCACGGTCGCATCGGCGACTACGTGGTTCGCGAGCCGATGATCCTGGGTCACGAGGCCGGCGGGCACATCGTCGCGGTCGGTGAGGGCGTCGACCCCTCCCGGATCGGATCGGCCGTCGCACTCGAACCAGGGGTACCGGATCGCACCTGCCGCGAGTGCAAGGCCGGCCGGTACAACCTGTGCCCCAACGTCCGGTTCTTCGCCACTCCCCCGATCGACGGTGCGTTCGCCGAATATGTGGTGCTCGCGTCCGACTTCGCGCACGACGTGCCGGATTCGATCAGCGAGGACGCGGCCGGGCTCATCGAGCCGCTGTCGGTGGGCGTGTGGGCCTGCGCCAAGGTGCAGGTCGGGCCGGGCTCCAGTGTGCTGATCGCCGGCGCCGGTCCCATCGGCGTGATGAACGTGCAGGTGGCAAAGGCGTTGGGCGCCACCGAGATCGTGGTGTCCGACGTGTCGCCGGCACGGCTCGAGCTGGCCAACCGGTTCGGCGCCACCCGGGTGCTGGATGCCCGCACCGAGTCCGCCGCGGACCTGGGCATCGAGGTGGACGCGTTCATCGACTGCTCCGGCGCCGAGGTCGCCGTCAAGCAGGGCATCCGGGCAGTCCGGCCCGCCGGGCACGTCGCGTTGGTCGGCATGGGTGCCGACGAGATCTCGCTGCCGGTCGGCCTGGTGCAGGGCCGCGAGCTCACCGTCACCGGCACCTTCCGCTACGCCAACACCTATCCCACCGCCATCGCCCTCGCGGCCTCCGGCCGGATCGACCTGGACGGCATGGTCAGCCGTCACTTCGGTCTCGAGGATGCGGAGGCCGCGTTGACCTACGACGACCCCGGCAGCATGAAGATCATCGTCCGACCTGGGGGCCTCGCATGATCTTGGATTCCTTCGGCCTGACCGGCAAGGTGGCCGTGGTGACCGGCGGCAACCAGGGCCTGGGACGCGCTTTCGCGCAGGGTCTGGGCGAGGCCGGCGCGAAGGTCGCCGTCCTCGGTCGCAACCAGCAGCGCAACGAGGATGCGGCCGCCGAACTGGTGCGGGACGGCATCCAGGCTCGGGCATACGAAGCCGACGTGGTGGACAAGGCGTCGCTGGAGTCCGCTGCGGACGCGATCGAGGCGCAGCTCGGACCGATCGACATCCTGGTCAACAACGCCGGAGCCTGCATCCACCGACCGGCGTTCGAGGTCACCGATGACGAGTTCGCACAGGTGATGAACGTCAACGTGACCGGCGTCTGGAACGGCTGCCAGGTGTTCGGCAAGCGGATGGCGGCGGCCGGGAAGGGCGTGATCGTCAACGTCGGGTCGATCTCCGCGCAGATCGTCAACCGGCCGCAGTGGCAGCCCGCCTACAACGCCTCCAAGGCAGCCGTGCACCAGCTGACCAAATCGCTGGCCGCCGAGTGGGCACCGCTGGGCATCCGGATCAACGCCATCGCCCCCGGGTACGTGCGCACCGAGATGGCACCGGTGGACCGGCCGGAGTTCCGCCGGTTCTGGATCGAGGACGCCCCGCAGCAGCGGGCGGCCCTCCCGGAGGAGATCGCGCCCAGCGTGGTGTATCTGGCGTCGGAGGCGTCGGCGTTCATGACCGGTTCGGTGCTGGTGATCGACGGCGGCTACACGGTCTACTGACGTGACGACCGTGCTGGTGACCGGCGGAACCGGCCTGCTGGGCGGTTCGGTAGCGGCGCACCTGGTCACCGCGGGCGCGACCGTGCGGCTCGCCAGTCGGCGGGTCCGGCCGGTGGATGCCAGCGCCGATGTGGACTGGGCGACAGTCGACTATGCCTCGCGAGCCGGCCTGGACCGGGCTCTGTCCGGTGCCGACGTGGTGCTGCACTGCGCGGGCGGTTCCGGGCGCGGCGAGGCCGGAACGATGGCGGCACTGCTCTCGTCCGGCCGACGGGCGGGTCTCCCGCACCTGGCCTACATCTCGATCGTCGGGGTGGACCGCAACCCCCTCGGCTACTACCGCTCGAAGCTCGCCGCGGAACGGGCGCTGATCGCCTCCGGTATCCCGTGGACCATCCTACGCGCCACCCAGTTCCACGATCTGGCGCTGTCCATCACCTCCCGGATGTGCACGCTCCCGGTCGGGCTGGTGCCGGGGATCAGCTGCCAACCGGTGGCGGTCGAGGAAGTGGCGGCCCGGCTCGTGGACATCGCATCACGCCCGCCGCAGGGACGGGTGCCGGAGTTCGGCGGGCCGGAGATCCTGACGTTCCGGCAGCTTGCGCAGCTCTACCTGCGGTCGGTGCGGAAGCGGAAGCCACTGGTCCAGCTTCGCGTACCCGGCAAAGCGGGTGCGGCCTGGCGCGCGGGTGCCGGACTGACGCCGGACCATGGCGACGGGCTGCAGACGTTCGCCCAGTTCCTGGCCCTGCGGAACAGCGTCGACTGATCGGCGCTGCCCTGCGCGGCCGTTGAGGTCACCGGCTGCCGTCGGACGACTACGCTGAGCGGGTGCAGCCCCTGTTACCGATCATCGGGCTGGTACTCGGCGTGTTGGTCATCAACACGGTGGCCACCCGTTTCCACCTACCCGCCCCGATCCTGCTCGTGGTGGCGGGATTCGCCGCCTCCTTCGTTCCCGGCATTCCCGCCTTCGAGGTGAGCCCGGACCTCGTACTGTCCGTGCTGCTGCCGCCACTGCTGTTCGGCGCTGCCTTCGAGTCGTCGGCGGTCGCGCTCCGCCAGCTACTGCGCCCGATCGCCCAGCTCGCTGTCGTGCTGGTGCTGCTGACCGCGTTCAGCGTGGCCCTGGTGCTGGTGGCCGTGCTGCCGAACCTGCCGTTCGCCGCCGCACTCGCCCTCGGGGCCATCGTCGCCCCACCGGACGCGGTGGCGGCTGTCGCCGTCGCGCGCCGGGTCGGCCTGCCGCGGCGGCTGGTCACCGTGCTCGAGGGTGAGTCGCTGTTCAACGACGCCACCTCGCTGGTCACCTTGAAGGTGGCGATCGCGGCCATCAGTGCCGGGTCGCTGGCATGGGGATCCGCCGTCGGCCAGTTCGCCTGGGCGTCCGTCGGCGGGATCACCATCGGCGGCGCACTGGGGTACGTGCTGTCCTTCGTCCGCCGCAAGTCCCGCTCGCCGCTCACGGTGACCGCGCTGTCCCTGGTGACCCCCTTCGCCGCCTACGCCATCGGTGAGCAGGCGCATGCATCCGGCGTGCTGGTGGTCGTGGTGAGCGGCTTGGTGCTGGGCTATCGCTCCCCGTCGGAGGTGCCGGCGTCGATCCGGCTCACCGAGACCGCCACCTGGGCCGCGCTCC
>CAXSEW010000478.1:0-3778 GCA_964236185.1 uncultured Nakamurella sp.
AAGGGCCGCAACATGGTGGACCACACCGGCAAGGCCCGCTATTACCCGCCGATCCACGCCGAGCCGAAGGCGATCTCACCGCGGTATCTGTCGGACGACAAACGGATCCTGATCGGTGACCTCCTGGCCGCCGGCCACAGCCAGCGAGCGGTCGCCGTCCAACTGCACCGCAGTCCGTCGACGATCAGCCGGGAGGTCCGCCGCAACATCAGCGGCGCCGGGAACTACCGGCCGTTCGGCGCGCACCGCAAAGCCCTCGCCCGCCGACCTAGGCCCAGATCGGGCAAACTGGCCCACGACAACGAGTTGCGGGACTTCGTGCAGGACAAGCTCGAGCAGCGGTGGAGCCCGCAGCAGATCTGCCACGCACTGCCGATTGAGTTCTCCGGCCAGACCGAGAGGCACCTGGTGCAGAAAGGTATCTATCAGGCCCTTTACGTGCAGGGACGCGGCGAACTACGCCGCGAGTTGGCCCGGGCGTTGCGGACCGGGCGGGCCCGACGCAAGCCGCAACGCCGCGGCGATGCCCGCCGACAGGGCAGCATCGTCGACCCATCAGTGATGATCAGCGAACGCCCAGCCGAAGCCGACGACCGGGCAGTCCCAGGCCACTGGAAGGGTCAGTGGAGTGTGCGACACAGTTGTGGCGGCTGGATCGGCTCCGCCAAGTTCCCGCGGCCGTTAGTTTCTCTCCGCTGAACCACTGCTTGGGCCGCGGCAAGCGTTGGGTGTCGGCCACGTGCTTGCCTTTCGACTCTTCGGCGGTGGAGAGTTGACCGCGTTGTTCGTCACCTTCAGGGTTCAGGCGGGAACGGTCGCTCCGTTGGATGGTGGTTCGGTGGGTGGGTAGTGGGATGGTCCGGCCGAGTTCGATGAGGAGTCGTCGGGTGAGGTCGGGGTCGTTGGCTGTTTTGCCGAGGTCGGCGACGGCGTGCACGGCTTGGATGCACATTTGTTGTAGTGCTGCGGGGCTAATGTCGCAGCGGCCGACGACGGCGATGACCGGGGTGGTGCCGGCGCGGCGGGCGATGATCGGGGGGAGTTTGCCTTCCAGGGTTTGATCGTCCATCCGGCCCTCGCCGGTGATGACGAGATCGCGGCCCTGCAGGTGGGTCTCGAAGTCCAGCAGGTCGAGGAAGTAGTCGGCGCCGGACACGATCCGCCCGCCGAGGAGCAGCCCGGCGAAGCCGATACCGCCGGCGGCGCCGGCACCGGGTGTGCCGGCGAATTGGTCGGCGTCGGGGTAACCGGCTGCCGTCAATCGTTCGACGAGGCGGCGCAGGCCGGCGTCGAGGCCGGCGACGTCCGTTGGGGTGGCGCCCCTTTGGGGGCCGTAGACGGCGGCGGCGCCGTTGGCTCCGGTGAGTGGGTTCTGCACGTCGCTGGCGATGACGATCTCGACACCCGACAGGTCCAGCAACCCGCTGGTGTCCACTGTCGAGATCCGGTGCAGTGTCCCGCCGTTGATGTTCAGCGGGTACCCGGTGTCGTCGAGGAAGACCGAGCCGAGGGCGGCGAGCAGCCCGGCGCCGCCGTCGGTGCTGGCGGATCCGCCGAAGGCGAGCGCGATCCTTGTTGCTCCTTTGCGCAGGACGGTGGTGATGGCTTGGCCGAGGCCGCGGCTGGAGGACCGGAGCGGG
Source organism: uncultured Nakamurella sp. (assembly GCA_964236185.1). Classification (GTDB taxonomy): domain Bacteria; phylum Actinomycetota; class Actinomycetes; order Mycobacteriales; family Nakamurellaceae; genus Nakamurella. The sequence continues at coordinate 1,641 of CAXSEW010000478.1, forward strand.
TCGAGTTTCCCGCCGGGCAGGGTTTGCAGGCCGCAGGTGTTGGCGACCTCGACCACGGCGGTGGTGCAGTCGATTGCGGCGGTGGTGGGGCGGTCGTGGCCGGTGGCGCCGGCGACGGTGAGCCTGGTGCGCCGGAACCCGGCGGCGATGGCGGCGTCGACGCTGCCGTCACCGCCGTCGGCGAGTGGCAGGCAGCGGTAATCGATGCTCCGCTGGGCCAGCCCACCGCCCAGGTGATCGACCACCTGGGCAGCGGTCAGGCCGCCCTTGAACTGTCGGGGGCGAGCAGAATCCTCACTGCGTTATCCAATCTCGTTTGCGGTGATGTTCGGCCAGCAATTGCGGGAGCGGTTCGCCTGGACTCTGGGTCGAGACCCTTAGCCGATCTCAGCGTGCTGCTGCTGGTTCCTTGTAAGCCTTGACATCTGCGCGGTGTTCGGCAGCGGAATGCTCGTCGAGCATGTCGGTATCGTCGAATGGGTCCTGACCGGTGAACACCCGATTGGCCTGTTCATGATCGATCTCCTTGACCCAGTTCGAGATGATCAGAGTGGCCACCGCGTTGCCCGAGAAGTTCGTCAGCGCTCGGGCTTCGGACATGAACCTGTCGACCGCCACGATCAGGCCGACTCCCGGGACAAGGTCTGGGCGGTGTGCCTGGAGTCCCGCGCCGAGGGTGGCCAACCCTGCACCGGTAACGGCGGCGGAACCCTTGGACGCGATGATCATGAAGAGCAGCAGCGATACCTGCTCGGACCAGGCCAACGGGGTCCCCATGGCGTTCGCGATAAACAGCGAGGCCATCGTGAGGTACATGGCGGTGCCGTCGAGATTGAACGAGTACCCGGTCGGTAATACGATTGCTACCACGGGTTTGGACACTCCGAGGTGCTCCATTTTCGCGATCAATCGGGGAAGCGCGGTTTCCGAGGACGATGTCGCGACGATCAGTAGGTACTCCTGCCGTAGGTATTACAGGACCTTGAAGATCGAGAAGCCGGTGGTGACCTTCACCATCCCGCCGAGGATGACCAGCACGAAGACGACGCAGGTGAGATAAAAGACACCGACGAGCATTCCGAGCGAAGCGATCGCGGACCAGCCCGTGTTGCTGACCACTCCGGCAATGGCGCCGAACGCACCGACGGGGGCGAGCCACATGATGCCGGAAAGGATCTTGAAGACCAGTTGTTGCAGAACGGTGACGAATTCAGGATCGGTTCACCTTTGCTGCCAAGGGCTTGTACGGCGAACCCGACGATCAGTGCGACGAACAATGCCTGCAGCACCGATCCAGCGGTCAACGAGGAGAACAGGTTGATGGGGATGATGTCGAGCAGGAAGTTGCCTGAACCCTCAGCTGTCGCGGCGACTGTGTAGGTGGACGTGGTGGCAGCGGCCGGCAGTCCTTCGCGGGGATGGATCAGGTTCCCGACCAGCAGTCCCAGGCCGAGGGCGAAGGTCGACATGCCGACGAAGTACAGCAGGGCCAAGCCACCGACTTTGCCGACCTTGGAGGCTTTGCGCACCGAACCGATGCCAAGGACGATGGTGCAGAAGATGATCGGTCCGATCATCATCTTGACCAGGTTCACGAACGCGGTACCGATGACCGCCAATCCGGCGCTTGTTTGCCGAAGATCAATCCGATCGCGGTGCCCGCAACTACTGCCACAATGACTGCGATATACAGCAAGTGGGTGCTGACCTTCTTACGCTTCGGCGGGGCATCGCCGGGATTGGGTGCTGTGCGGGGCTTACTGGTGCGCGTCATCGGCTTTCCTTTGGTCGGTGATCGACGGTGATCTGGCCCGTTCGCGGCGCGAATGGGGTCGCTAAGGCATCAATGGCGGATCGGGGTGATGAACGAAACGGGTGCACCGGTGGCGCGCAGGTGTTGTTACTTCAGGAAGAAGGGAACAATTTCTTGCAGGAGTCTCTCGGGTGCCTCCTCGGCGATGTAATGGCCGCACGGTAAGGATCCGCCGCGGACGTTCTGCGCCACCCGGCGCCATTCGTCAAGCGGTGCGAAGCATCGATGAACAACGCCTTCTTCACCCCACAGGGCCAGGACCGGCATTTCTAGCCTCAAACTTTCGTGAGACACCCGACCCGGCCTGTGTGCGATAGATCGGTCG
>CAXSEW010000479.1:0-3775 GCA_964236185.1 uncultured Nakamurella sp.
GCCATCACCTGGAACAGATGGGTGACCACCATGTCCTTGTAGGCGCCGGTCGATTCGTAGAACTGGGCGCGCCTGTCCAGGCCGAGAGTTTCCGGGATGTCGATCTGGATGTGGTCGATGAAATTACGGTTCCAGATCGGCTCGAACAGTCCGTTGGCGAATCGGAAAGCCAGAATGTTCTGGGCCGGTTCCTTCCCCAGGAAGTGGTCGATCCGGAAGATCTGGCTCTCGAAGAACGTCTCGTGCACCTGGTCGTTGAGTGCGATGGCGCTGTCCAGGTCGGTGCCGAACGGCTTCTCCATCACCACCCGCGACCGCTGGACCAGGTCGGCGTCCTTGAGCATGTTGATCACCGAGAGGGCGGCCTTGGGCGGCACGGAAAGGTAGTGCAGCCGCAGCACCTCGGAGCCGAGCTCGGTCTCGGCCTTCGCGACGGCCTCCGCCAGCGCGTCCGGGCCGGCCGTCTGGGGCACGTAGTGAAGCTTGCCGACGAAGGAGCTCCACTGCTCGTCGGTCAGCTTGTGGGTGCCGAATTCGGTCACCGCCTGCCGGGCGAACTCCCGGAACGAGGCGTCGTCCATGTCCTCCAGCGAGGTGCCGACGACCTGGATGTCCGGCGCCAGCGCCGACAGCGACAGGTGCGTCAGGCCGGGGATCAACTTGCGGCGGGCCAGGTCCCCGGTGGCGCCGAAGAGCACCACCACGTGCGGGGAGATGTTCTCCCGCAGGCTGCGCGACGGGCGCGAGCCGGGGGCCGGATAGGCGATGCTCTCGTTGTTTCCGACCGGGAAACCGGCGCTGGAGTTAGGCACGAAGACATGCTCCCACCTGCCGCCCGCCAGCGGGAGACCGCCCTGTGCTGTTCACGGAGGCGTAACGTTCGCCAGCTCGCTCTAGCAGCGCAGCAGGCCGACCGCTTCCTTGCTGGCCAATACGTGCAGCGCGGCGTCGTCCACCCTGGCCCGGAACTTGGCGCTGGCGCCGGCCCGATCCGCCAGCGCGTCCAGCATCACCGGGAAGTCGCTGGGCTGCACGGTCAACGCCATGTCGCCGCCGGCGTCGATGAAGTCGACGGCCCGTTGGCCTACCGACACCCCGCTGACCGCAACGGCGTTGCCGAGGTCGTCGGAGATCACCAGCCCGTCGAAGTGGAGCTGTTCTCGCAGCAGCCCGGTGATGATCGACGCGGAGAACGCGGCCACGTGGTCGGGGTCGAGTTGCGGGTAGAGCGCCGACGACATCATCACGGCAGTCGTGCCGGCCGCGATCGCCGTCTTGAACGGCTCCAGCGCGGAATCCTGCGCCGTGGTCCGATCGTCCGCGGCATCCGCCGAGGTGTCGGTGTTGGCGGTCACCCGGCCCAATCCCGGGAAGTGTTTGACCGTGGTGCCCAGGTTCGCCGCCCGCATGGCGCTGATGACGGTCCCGACCGACTCGGCCACTGCGGCCGGGGTCGACCCGTACTGGCGGTCCTGCTGACCGATCGGCGGGTTGTCGTCGGCGGTGCCAGCCGGCACGGTGTCGGCCACCGGTGCCAGATCCAGTGTGATACCGGCGCCCACCAGCGCGGACGACCAGCGACGGGTGCTCTGCGCGAGGTCGGACGAGGATTCCTGACCCTGGTCGACCGCCGTTGCGATCGGCGGGAAGTCGGGACCGCGCAGCGACTGTACGTACCCGCCTTCCTGGTCGACCGCCACGTGCAGCGGTGCGCCGGCGTTCGCCCCCGCGCCGCGGGTGATGGCCTCGATGTCAGCCGCCAGGGCATCGGAGGACGCGCTGGAGTGCCCGGCCAGGAACACTCCGCCGACCGGTCGGCTACCGAGCACGGATCGCCAGCTCGCCAGGTCGTCCGCCGGCACGGCCACCATGAGCAGCTGGCCGATCCGCTGTTGCCGGGTCATCGCGGCCAGCGTGTGCTGCGCACAACTACGGTCCGCGGCCGACGACGACGACCCGGTGTCAGCCGGCGTCCGCGAGTCGGTGGTCGGCGTGCCGGATCCGGTGGTCGGCGTGCCGGATCCGGTGGTCGGGGCCGGCGTGGACGGTGTCGTGCGCGGCGGGACAGGCGACACGGGCGTGAGCCTCCGACTGGTGCTCGATGCCGATGACGAAACGGCTGCGGCTGGAGAAGACGAGGTGGTTGGTACGCGAGAAGACGAGGTTGCTGCTCTGGGTGCGGACGAGGTGGCGGCCGACCGCGATACTGCGGTGGTCGCCGGTTCCCTGGCCGGGGCGGTGGCGGGCGCACCGGGCACCGCAGGAGGCGGGCTGCCGGCCGTCGTCCGTGCTGCGGCGGGGTTGGTGCTGCCCTGTCCGCCGGCGGTCGAACACGACGCGCTCAGCACCAGCAACGTGAGGACCGCAAACGTACAGCGGCGCATCGGTCTCCGTTCGCGGCCTGGATCGATTGGCGAGGGATTGTGCAGCCGATGAGTAATCGGTGCCGGCACAGTATTTCATCATCCTTCTGCGCCTCCCTGACGTCGGGCCGACTTCCTCCTACCCTGATGACGGCTCCGGATGACCGTGTGTCACGGCTGAATCCGCTCGGTGGGCCAAACGGTGGGTGGCCGCTCGAATTGATGCGGCAGCAATTCTGGACTACAGCCGGCGCCGGGTTTGTGAATCGCGGTATCGGGTATCAAAGAATTGAACGGACCGCGATTGTCCGGTGTTTCAGAACGGGCAGGGGTACGTTCCGGGCCGGCGTTCAACAGCGCAGCGCCGACCCGTGGCATTTCGGGCAACAGGCGGTGGCCGTTCGGACCCCGGGCGGCCTCCGCTACCGGCTGCCCCGGTCGGCGAGCCGCAACCGCAGTCCGCTCGCCCGGGCCGCCGGACGGTCGACCGCGGCGCGAAGATCGTCAGCCGTGCCGATCAGCCTGACGTGCTGCTCCGCCCTGGTCAGTGCCGTGTACAGCATCTCCCGGGTGGACAGCGGCGAATCCGGGGGCGGCAGCACCACGGTCACCCGCTGGAATTGGCTGCCCTGGCTCCGGTGGACGGTCATCGCGTGCACGGTCTCCGCGTCGGACAACCGGCTGGGCGCGAAATCGACAAGTTGGTCTCCCCGGCGGAACACCGCGCGCACCATGCCGTCGCCCTGCCGGACCACCACCCCGGTGTCGCCGTTGAAGAGCCCCAGCGCGTAGTCGTTGGCGGTGATCAACAGTGGCCGGCCGACGTACCACTCGCCCTCCCTGGGGTCGCCCGGCACCTCGGCGAGCCAGCGTTCGATGGTGCGGCTCCAGGCGTCCACGCCGAATGGCCCGCTACGGTGCGCACACAGCACCCGATGGATGTCCAACTGCTCGAGCGCCGACCGTGCGTCGCCGCGCAGCGCAGCGCGCCGGATGGCGGTCGCTGCCGTTACCACGTCCTCCCGCAACCCTGGTCCGGATTCTTCCAGGGCCAGCGCCGCGCCGCCGCGGTCCAGCACCTCGAGCGCGGCGGCGGTGTCGCCCGCGCGCACCGCAGCCGCCAGCGCGGCGATCGCCCCGCTGAACCGCCAGGTGCGCCCGAGGACCACCACACCGTGGCGTCCGGCATCCGGCCCGCCCGCCGGAGCGCCGCCTCCCCCCGATAACGGTTGCGGCAGTTCGCGCATCGTCAGTCCGGCCACCAGATCGGCCAGCACCGCCCCTGCCTCGACGGAAGCCAGCTGATCGGGATCGCCCACCAGGATGAGCCGGGCGTCGGGGCGCAACGCCTCCAGCAACCGGGCCATCATCGTCAGCGACAGCATGGAACTCTCATCGATGACCACCACGTC
>CAXSEW010000480.1:0-3771 GCA_964236185.1 uncultured Nakamurella sp.
TGCCTCCGGGCACGATCGCCTCGTCTCCGCTGCTGCGGCCCGATCACCTGCTGACCCTGGTCGATGACGTCGGAATCATCCAGCACGCCGACGGCCTGGTGCCGAACCGGGCCACCGGGTACTGCGTCGACGACATGGCGCGGCTGGTGATCGTGGCGGCCGCGCTCGATCCCGAGGGCGGCAACGGGACGTTCGGGCGAATGGTCACCCTGGGCCTCAGCTTCCTCCGCTATGCCGTCGTCGACGGCACCGACGGGATGCACAACTTCATGTCCTACGACCGGCGCTGGGTGGACGAACCGCACTCGGGCGACCACCTCGGTCGCGCGGTGTGGGCGCTCGGTGCGGTGGTCGCCGCACACCCACCCCGAGCGGTGATCGGACCGAGCCTCCGGCTGCTCGAACAGCTGGCGCCGTTGGCGGCCCGGCTGGAGAACCCGCGGGCGATGGCGTTCGTCGTGATCGGGCTGACCAGACCCCACCTGGACGCGCTGTCACCTGCGCTGCGGGCCACTCTGCTCGATCTGACCGACCGGTTGCACCAGGTGTACCGCAGCAATGCGGGCCCGGGCTGGTGGTGGTGGGAGGACGAGCTCACCTATGACAACGCCCGGCTCCCGCAGTCCCTGATCGCGGCCGGCGACCGGTTGGGACGGCCCGATCTACGCGCCGCCGGCCTGCAGGCGCTGGATTGGTACCTGGCGCAGTGCATGTCGCAGGACGGTGAACTGCAGCTGGTCGGCAACCTCTGGCGACGGCGGGGTGAGCCGGCCGGCGGTGCTGATGTCGAGGGTCCCGAGCAGCCGGTGGACGCGGCCGCGCTGGTGGAGTGCCTGGTCGAGGCGTTGACGGTGACCGGCCAGGTCCGTTACGGGGAGCAGGCCGTCCGGGCCTTCGAATGGTTCCTCGGCCGTAACCGGCTGGGTCGGCCGGTGTACGACTTCGGCAGCGGAGGATGCCGCGACGGCCTGGGACTGCACGCGGTGAGCGAGAACGAGGGTGCGGAGTCGACGCTGGCCTACCTGCAGGCCCAGCTCGCGCTCGAGGCTGTCGGTTTGCAGGGTTCCCTGCCCGAACTGTGACCGATCTCCCGACGGGGCACCCGGGCGAGCCGGCAACGGACGACGACGGTGCGCCTCTACAGTGAGGAGGCCGCAGCAGAGCTGCTCGCCGCCGGGTCGGCCGGTGAACGACGAACAGGTCGAGGTCGGGACATCGGCCCGGCGGTGGGGGATGGTTTCTGGTGAGCGGTCAGCGCCTCGAGGTCGACGAGATTCCGGCGACGGCTGCACTGGCTCATCGGATGCCGGCGGAGCTGCGTCCGGACCCGGCCCGGGTGGTCGCCCGACTGTTCCTGCCTGGCGAGGAGCTGTTCTCCAGACGCTCGCGGGTCGGATCGTTGCTGGACCGGGTGATGGCACTGCCGGAGGCAGAGCTCGAGCATCAGGTGGCGCTGATCGTCGCCGAATTTTCCGCCCGGCATCGCCATTTCACCGACCTGCTGACCGAACATGCGTCGCTGCTCCGAGCATCGTTGCCGGACGCGATGACGATCAGCCCGGCCCGACTGTTACTGCTGGGAGCCACCTTCACATCCGAGTACGCCGTCGAGGCCGCCGCGCTGTGCAATCCGAGCGCAGTGCCCCACCCCGACCAGGCAGGACTGGGCGACGGTCAGCTGCGGGTCGTGCTCAGCGTCCGGGGGATCGGCGAAGGCCACCTGTCCAGCATCGGTTTCGCCGAGGCCCTGATCGGGCCCGGGGCGCGATGGGAGTTCGAGCCGAGACAACTTCCCGCTGTTGTCCCCAAGGTCGGCCCGGGCCGGATCCGCCGCAGTCAGTTCCGGGCGCGCCTGATCGATCTCGGACCTCTCGACGGCCTGGCCCGCCGTGTGCTGGGTGGACTGCCGGAGGAGTTCGGTGCCAACGACGTCGAGCAAGCCATTCTCGGGGTCGATGCGAGCCTGCTGATGCGACCGGAATCCACCCGCACCGTCGACGCCCTCCGTCGTCTCGCAGCGGCGTCCTCGCAGGTGCAGTTCCCCGACGACGTCGTACTGAGCCAGCAGGTGCTGATGCCCGCGACGCCGCAGGAGAGCCACGGCGTCGAGGACGCCCGGTTCGTCGTGTTCACCGATGAGGACGGCACCTCGGAGTTCCGCGGTACCTACACCGCCTACGACGGCCAGCGCATCGAGCCGCGGTTGATCGTCAGCCCGGATCTGCGCACGTTCAGCAGCCAGGGTCTGGCCGGTCCGGCAGCGCACAACAAGGGAATGGCGCTGTTCCCCCGCAAGATCGGCGGCCGCTACTACAGTCTCTGCCGGTCCGACGGGGAAAGCACCGGAGTCTCCAGCTCACCGGACGGCATCCGGTGGAATGCGCCGACCACGATCCAGGTCCCCGCCGGGTTCTGGGCGCTGCTGCAGGTGGGGAACTGCGGCTCGCCGTTGGAGACCGAGCACGGTTGGCTGGTGCTGACCCACGGTGTCGGTCCGATGCGGGTCTACTCGATCGGGGCCGTGCTGCTGGACCTGGCGGACCCGACGAGAATGGTCAGCCGCCTGGAGGAACCGTTGCTGCAGACCAACTCCGCCGACCAGGACGGCTACGTTCCCAACGTCGTCTATTCCTGCGGCGGGATCATCCACGACGGCCGGCTGTGGCTGCCGCACGGCATCGGCGACTCCCGGATCGGAGTCGTGTGGGTCGACGTCGCTGAACTCGTCGGCCGGATGATCGACGTCGAGAACGGTCTGGTCAGCCCCGCCGAGACCGCGGATCAGCCGGCCATCCCGGCATAGACCTGCAGGTATTCCTCCACCATCCGGTCCACCCCGAAGCGCGCCGACGCAACGGCCCGCACCTGCGCCCGATCCAGCAATGCGGCCCGGTCGACCGCTGCGACCGCACCGGACTCGTCGTCGACCAGATAGCCCGTCCGGCCCTCGTCGACCACCTCGGTCATGGAGCCGAGTCGGTACGCCACCACCGGTGTCCCACACACCATCGCCTCGACCACTGACAGCCCGAACGGCTCGGCGAACGCGATCGGATGCAACAGCACTGCTGCCGAGCCGAGCACCGCTGCTCGCTGCTCGGGTCCGACCGATCCGAGGTAGACCACATCGGCGCCGTCGATGTGCGGCTGGACTTCCCGCTCGAAATACCCGGTGTCCTGGACGATGCCGCAGATGATCAGTCGGCGACCGGTGGCCCGCGCGATGCTGATCGCCGCCGCGGTGCCCTTGTCCGGATGGATGCGGCCGAACACCACCAGATCCTCACCGCCGGGCCCGGCCGGCAGTTCGGTCAGGTCGACCCCATGGTGGACGACGGCCGCGTAGTCCAGCGAGGGTGACCGATCAGCCGCTGAGATGGCGACGAAGGCCGAGCGGGCGCTGCGGTAGGCCGGCAGGATCTGGGCGCCGGAGAAGCCGTGCACGGTGGTGACCATCGGCGCCGCACAATGCGCGGAGAAGGCGAGGGGGAGCCAGTCCAACTGATTGTGCACGATGTCGAACTCGGCGGATCTGGACAGCGCGTGCGCCACGTGCAGCGCCTCCCAGACGCGTCCATCCATCGTCGGATCCTCGGCATACCCGTGCGGTGCAACGGAATCCAGTACGCCAGTGGTCAGCGAATCAGCCGTGGCGAACAACGTCACCTCGACCCCACGACTCACCAGACCCTCGGTCAGCAGGCTGGTGACCCGCTCCCACGGCCCGTAGTGCAGCGGCGGCGTCCGCCAGGCAATCGGCCCGAGCATGGC
>CAXSEW010000481.1:0-3755 GCA_964236185.1 uncultured Nakamurella sp.
GCAGGCGGTTCGAGGCGGCGGAGAACTGGTGGATGGCGGGCGTCGCCCGCATGGCGGAGGTCGGGGCCGGCCTCCTGATCGAGGACAACTTCGTGAGCGGCCAGCGCGGTCAGCAGCGTTGGCGGGAAGCGCTCGCCCGGGTGCCGGTCGGTTGGGTGGGCATCCGCTGCGACCCCGCAGTCGCCGGCGAGCGGGAACGCCGCCGAGGGGATCGCGTCGTCGGTATGGCCGCGGCCCAGGCGATGTCGGTCCACCGGGGTATCGACTACGACATGGAGGTCGACACCGGAGCACAGCCTGCCGACGAGGCGGCCCGATTGATCAGGCAGTACTTCTTCGGCACCTGACGCAGGTCGATGCGATCGATCGCCGGTCGCCGCCCGGGCCCACCTAGACTCTCAGATCGTGACCGCAGACGCCGCCCATCCGGCAGCGCCGCGGCCGCAGCGCCGGAGCGCCGGCCGAATCTTCGCCGCGCGCATCGTGCTGGGTGTGGTCGCTGCCATCACCCTGATGACGGTGGTGCTGTTCATCGGCATGCGAATGGACGATTCGAAGATCGACCACCACCGCGGCACCGCGACGGCCACCGTGCTGTCGATCTCTGCGTTACGTACCGGAATCGAATTCGTCGACGGGTCGGGCGTGGCCATCCGGCCCCGGGACGGGGTGCTCTACCCGGGTCTGCTGGCCGTCGGTCAGCGGTTCATGGTCGAGTACTCCACCGCGGACCCGACGGTGGTGCGGGTGGCCGGCCGGACGGCCGACGTCGGCACTGTGGGGCTGGCGGCGACTGCGGTCGGTAGCTGGCTGGTCGGCGGCGTTGCTAGCGGGCTGCTGCGGCGTGGGCGCCGGCGTCGCCGGTCACCAGCGCGATGACCTCGTCGGACATCTCCGGCAGCGAGACGACCAGCCCGTCGAGCGGCAGCAGGGCGTCACGTCCGTCGAGGTCGGTGACCCGCATGCCGGCCTCCAGGGCCAGACTCAGCGCCCCGGCGACGTCCCACACGTGGTAGCCGGCGGAGGGCAGCACTGCGGCTGCAGCCCGGCCCAGGGCGACCTGGGTGATGGCCAGCGCCGACGACCCGACCACCCGGACGCCGGCATGCGCTGCTCTGGCCCGGTCCATCAGCGCGCCGAGTTGCGGCCGCTCGCCGGGCTTGCTGGGTTCGGCGAACACCAGGGAGCCGGACAGCTGGGTGAGCGGGCTCGGCGGTACCCGCCGGCCGTTCGCCCGCAGGCCAAGTCCTCTGGCTGCGGCGTAGATCTGGCCCTGATAGGGATCGGCTATCACGCCGACCAACGGGCCCTCGGCGTCGATCAGGGCGAGTGAGTAGCAGCACCAGGGGATCCCCGCGACGTAGTTGGAGGTCCCGTCCACCGGGTCCACGATCCACAGCAACTCGGCGGCGCCGGGCTCTCCCGGCAGGGCCAGCGCACCGGCTCCGGCCAGAGACGACCCGTACTCCTCACCGAGTACCGCGCTACCGGGGAATTCGGCGGCGATGACCCGGCGGGTGTGCCGCTCCAGGGTGCGGTCGGTCTCGGTCACCCAGTCGAACGGATGCGCCTTGGCGCCCGGCGACGCCAGCCGGCCGGCCGTCGCGGTGATCACCTCGGCTGCGTCATTGGCCAGCCGTCCGGCCAGGTCCAGCGCGCGGGAGATCAACCCGACCGGAACGGTATGAACCGGGTTGCTTGCGGGAGCCGCCATCGGTCCAGCATGCCTGGCCGACGTGTCGTTTCGGCCACAGTAGGGTGAACCGGCTGTGCCATCGGAGTGATCATCGTCTCGTCTGCCGGTGCTGCCGGCTCAGTTGACCAGCGCCGACTCGGCCGTCCGCGCCCGGCACCCAGGGCCGCTCGGTAGGCTTCCGAACCATGGGACGCGCCGGGCTGGAGAAGAACCCGCAACAGGTAGCGGCCATGTTCGACGGGGTCGCCAACCGCTACGACCGCACCAATACCCTGCTGTCGTTCGCCCAGGACCGGCGGTGGCGGCGGCACAGCGTTCGCGCGCTGACGTTGCTGCCGGGCAGCAAGGTACTGGACGTGGCGGCAGGCACCGCGGTGTCGACGGTGGAGCTGGCGCAGACCGGTGCGTGGAGCGTGGCAGCCGATTTCTCGCTGGGCATGCTGCAGGCCGGCGCTGCCCGCCGGGTGCCGAAGGTGGCGGCGGATGCGACCAACCTGCCCTTCGCGGACGGCACCTTCGACGCGGTGACCATTTCCTTCGGCCTGCGCAACGTGCAGGACCCCGGTCGAGCACTGACCGAGTTCGCCCGGGTGACCAAGCCCGGTGGAGAACTGCTGGTCTGTGAATTCTCCAGACCCCGACCGGCGCCGGTGGGTTGGGGATATCGGTGGTACCTGAACAACGTGCTGCCCAAGCTGGCGGCCCGGTTCTCCTCCAATCCGGAGGCCTACACCTACCTCGGCGAGACCATCAATTCCTGGCCGGACCAACCGCGGCTGGCCCGGATGATCACCCGCTCCGGCTGGGACGACGTGGCCTGGAAGAACATGACCTTCGGTGTCGTCGCGTTGCACCACGCGGTTCGCCGGCCGCTCTGACGGTGCTGCTACCGGCCCATCGGCCAGCCGCTGCCGGCCAACCGCAGACCGGCGCGCCGAGCCCGAGCGGGGCCGGAGATCCAGAAGGGTTGTGATCGGTCTTACACTGGGACCCAGCCACTTCGTGAACAGATTCACAATCTCTTCACGGCGTCGCCCGGGGCCTGCGACCGCATCTCCCCGAGGCCGACGGCAGCACCGGCCGGAAGGGTAGGAAGGTCGCATGACTGCTGCTTCGCTCCCCTCTGCCTCCCACCCCTCTGCCTCCCACCCCTCTGCTTCCCACCCGGGCGCACTGACGCCTTCCGACACCCGCGCCGACGTGATCATCGTCGGCGCCGGCCCCGCCGGCTCCACGGCCGCCACCTACCTGGCCCGCGCCGGGATCGACGTGCTGCTGTTGGAGAAGTCGGTGTTCCCGCGCGACAAGGTCTGCGGCGATGGCTTGACCCCACGCGGGGTCAAGCAGATCCTGGCGCTCGGCGTGGATGTCTCCGGCGGCGACTGGCTGCGCAACAAGGGCTTGCGGGTGGTGGGCGGCGGTACGTCGCTCGAGCTGCCCTGGCCGGTGCTGCAGGACTACCCGGATTTCGGTCTGGTCCGGCCGCGGCGCGACTTCGATCAGATGCTCGCCGATCTCGCCGTCAAGGCCGGCGCCCGGTTGCGCGTCGGTACCACCGTCACCACCCCCATCCTGGACGAGCAGACCGGCCGCATCGTCGGCGTGAATGCCAAGACCGAGGACGGCCCGGCCTCGTTCCGCGCGCCACTGGTCATTGCCGCCGACGGCGTCTCGGCGCGGATCGCCCTGGGCATGGGTATCAACAAGCGCGACGACCGCCCGCTCGGGGTGGCCGTCCGCCGGTACTACAACGCACCTGCCAAGACCAACGACGACTATCTCGAGTCGCACCTGGAGCTGTGGGACCGCAGCGACGCCGCCGACCCGAAGCTGCTGCCGGGGTACGGCTGGATCTTCGGGCTGGGCGACGGCACGGTCAACGTCGGCCTCGGCATGTTGAATTCGTCGAAGGCGTTCGGCCGCACCGACTACCGCAAGTTGCTCAAGACCTGGCTCGACGGCACTCCGGAGGAGTGGGGGCTGCGCGAGGAGAACGCCATCGGCCCCATCGGCGGTGCCGGTCTGCCGATGGGTTTCAACCGAACCCCGCACTACGTCA
>CAXSEW010000482.1:0-3751 GCA_964236185.1 uncultured Nakamurella sp.
CGGCCACCAAGTCCCTCTTCTTCACCTCGAAGGTGAACAACGGTGCCAGTGCGGCGACGCCGCACTGGTACATGCACTCCATCGACCCGGCCACCGGTGCCGAGCGGACGGGTTGGCCCGTGCTGATCCAGGGATCCCCGACCAACGACCCGGCCCGCTCGTTCAACCCTCTGACCGCCATGCAGCGGCCCGGGCTGCTGCTGCTCGGCGGCGTCGTCTATGCCGGCTTCGCCAGCCACTGCGACTACCAGCCCTACGTCGGCTACGTCGTCGGCGTCAAGACCACCACCCCGGCGATGTCCACCATGTGGGCAACCGAGACCGGCAACTCCAGGGCGGAGGCCGGCATCTGGCAGTCCGGCGGCGGACTGGTGTCCGATGGTGCCGGACGCATCATCTTCACCACCGGCAACGGCATCTCGCCGGCGCCCGGTCCGGGCAACACGCCGCCGGGCACGCTGGCCGAGTCCGTCGTCCGGCTCGGGGTCAACACCAACGGCTCGCTGAGCGCGAAGGACTATTTCAGCCCGGCGAACAACACCGGGCTCGACACCAATGACGCCGATCTCGGATCCGGTGGGCCGCTGGCCATCCCGGACGGCTATGGAACCGCCGCGCACCCGCACCTGCTGGTCCAGATCGGCAAGGACGGACGACTGTTCCTGCTGGATCGGGACAACCTCGGCGGCACCGCCCAGGGACCCGGCGGAACGGACGCCGTGCTCAGCATGGCCGGTCCGTTCTCCGGCGTATGGGGCCATCCCGCCTTCTACGGTGAGTCTGGCGCGGGTTACGTCTACACCGTCGAGAACGGTAGCTACCTGCGCGCCTCGAAGATCGGTGTCAGCCCGACCGGCACTCCGACCCTGTCCTCCATGGGCACCACCGCCGACAAATTCGGTTACACCTCCGGTTCCCCGGTCGTCACGTCGAACGGCAACACGCCCGGATCGGGGCTGGTCTGGGTCGAGCGCGTGGCCGGTCCGCAGGGCTCCTCGGGGCAGCTGCGGGCCTACAGTGCGGTACCGCAGGACGGCACGCTGAAGCTCGTCTACTCCGTCTCCATCGGCACGGGGTCCAAGTTCGCAGTGCCGGCGACCGACGGCGGCCGGGTGTACGTCGGTACCCGTGACGGTCACGTGCTCGGTTTCGGTCGGCCGGCCGCCTCGGTGCTCACCGCCGCACCGGTCAACTTCGGTTCGGTCGCGGTGGGCACGAAGGTTTCGAAGACGCTGACGGTGACCACCACCAGGGCGCTGACCATCACCGGTGTCGCCACCACCGCCCCGTTCACCGCCAGCATTCCGGGCGGTTCGGTCAGTCTCGCGGCCGGCGCCACCCTCGCCGTGCCGGTGTCCTTCACTCCCACCACGCCCGGCGCCGCATCCGGCACGGCGACCTTCTCCACCAGCGCCGGAACCGTCGGGTTCGACCTCAACGGCGTCGGCACCCAGGCCGGGCTGGCCGCAAGTCCCACGTCGGTGGATTTCGGCACCATCCCCACCGGGGCCAACAAGACGCTGTCGGTGACGATCACGAACACCGGCACCACCACCTCCACCATCAGCTCCAGTACGGCACCGACGGGCGCATTCTCCGCACCGTCGCTGCCTGCGGCCGGAACCACCATCGCGGCCGGCGCCTCGGTGGCCATCGCGGTGAAGTACGCACCGACCGCGGCCGGTGCCACCACCTCCTCGGTGAGGATCACCGGATCCACCGGATCGGTGACCATCCCGCTGAGTGGGACGTCCGTCACCGGTGGCCCGCATCTGACCATTTCGCCGAATCCGTTGGCCTTCGGCGCCACCCTCCTCGGCACGACGGCATCGGCGACGTTCGGCATCAGCAACACCGGTAACACCAACCTGACGCTGACCAAGGCGGCCCCACCGGTCGGGCTGTTCAACACCACATCGCCGATCGCCGAGGGCCAGCAGATCGTGCCGGACGAGAGCGTGCAGCAGAACATCACGTTCAAGCCGACCGCACCCGGCCTGGCCACCGCGAACTACCTGATCACCGGGGACGACGGGCGTGGTCCGCAGGACGAGCCGATCACCGCGACCGCCGGCCTGGTCGACAACCTGATCGGGCAGGCCTCGGGTCGCTGCATGGACGTCAGCAATGCCGCTGCCGCCGACGGCACCGTCGTCTGGCTCTACAGCTGCAACGGCACCAGCGCGCAGAACTGGCGGGCAGGTGCGAACAACTCGGTGCAGGCGCTGGGTAAGTGCCTGGACGTGGCGAACGGGGCGACGGCGAACGCCTCGGCAGTGCAGCTGTTCACCTGCAACGGCACTGCCGCGCAGCAGTGGCAGTTCACCGCGACCGGCACGGTGAAGAACACCAAGTCCGGTCGATGCCTCGCCCCGGCCGGCGCAGCGACCTTCTCGACGGCCAAGTTGCAGATCGTCGACTGCGACAGTTCGACCGCGCAGATCTGGCAGCGGCCGCACCGCACCGGCCCCGTCGTGGGCGTGGCCTCCCAGCGGTGCCTGGACGTGTTGAACGGCTCGGCGGCCGATTCCAATCCGGTTCAGCTCTACGACTGCAACGGAACCTTCGCGCAGTCGTGGACGATCGCGACCGGCGGCACGGTGAAGTCCCTCGGGAAGTGCCTCGACGTCCAGAACGCCGGTACCGCCAATGGCACCGTCGTGCAGATCTTCACCTGCAACGGATCGACCGCGCAGCAGTGGCGGTTGCGGGCCAACGGCGCCCTGTGGAACCCACGCTCCGGCCGATGCCTCGCACCTACCGGCGGCGGCGTCAACGACGGCACCAGGATGGTGCTGCTGGACTGCGCGGCCGTGCCGTCGAAGCTGTGGTCCCTGACCTGATCCACCCGCTCATCGCTACTGTGCTCGACCGCCAGCAGTCCGCCCACCGCCTCAACGGTCTACCGAAGGATGACCCCATGTCGCACTCGAAGGCTTTCCGACGCCTGCGTCGGGCAACCGCAGTCCTGAGCACCGCCGGCGTGCTGTCGGTCGGCATGCTGTCCAACGGCGGTTCCGCCGCCGCTGCGGTGACGCCGTACACCAGTAGCGGAGTGATCGCGTCGGTCGATGGTCGCATCGTGACCGCAACGGTGACCATCACGGCCAACCCGGCGGTCACCGCGTCCCTGGCCGGTGTCTGTGCCCGGAATTCCGGCGGTGGAGTGGTGGACTTCCCGCACAAGAGCTCGGTATCACTGTCCACCTCCGGTACCGATTTCAGCGTCAGCAGGAGCCTCAGCGCCGGCACCTACACGATGTGGGCCTGCGCAAAAGTCAACGGCAGGTGGAACAACATCGGTGCCAAGACGACTTTCACGGTCGCCAATACGCTGAGCGGTGAAGCGATGCCGGTGGGCAATCTGCCCGGCTGGCGACAGAAGTTCACCGACGACTTCGCCACGCCGGTGGCTCGCGGCGGGTTCCCGGGGCCGTACGCCGCCAAGTGGGGCGGCTACGACCAACAGCCGGACGCCTCCGGCAACGCCATGTTCGCGCAGAAGATCATCTCCGTGCACGACGGCATGATGGACATGTACCTGCACACCGAGAACGGCGTCGCGCTTGGCGCGTCGCCAACCCCGATCCTCAACGGCATCGTGTGGGACGGCCAGGTGTACGGCCGTTACAGCGTTCGTTTCAAGTCCGACTCGTTACCGTTCTACGGCACCGGCTGGGTGTTGTGGCCGGACAGCAACGAATGGAACGACGGCGAGATCGACTTTCCCGAAGGCAGTCTCAACAATTGG
>CAXSEW010000483.1:0-3751 GCA_964236185.1 uncultured Nakamurella sp.
CGCGCCGCGCGCCGCACCGCATCGCGACCTACGTGCTCGGGCTGGCGCAGGCCTACCTGTCGCCGCTGCAGCGCACCGCCGTGGATACCGTCGTGTTGGGCTGCACACACTATCCGCTGCTGACCGGCGTCCTGCAGCTGGTGATGGGACCGGGCGTCAGCCTGGTGTCCAGTGCCGAGGAGACCGCGAAGGACGTCTACCGGCTGCTCACCGAGGCGGACCTGCTGGCCGACCCCGACTCACCGCCCGGCCCGCACGAGTTCTCCGCCACCGGCGACCCGGTGGCCTTCGAACGGCTGGGCCGCCGCTTCCTGGGCCCGGAGATCACCACCGTCCGCACCGCCCTCAGCGCAGGGTAGGTCGGGTGCACCGCTAGGTCGGGGCCGGCGCCGGCGGCCCGCTAGATTCGACCCATGACCAGAAAAGATGGACGAGCCGACGACGAACTCCGGCCGATCACGTTCACCCGCGGCTTCCAGGCGCATCCGGCCGGATCGGTGCTGGTCGAATTCGGCGGGACCAAGGTGCTGTGCGCGGCGTCGGTCACCCGGGGAGTTCCGCGCTGGCGGAAGGGCTCCGGGCTGGGCTGGCTGACCGCCGAGTACGCGATGCTGCCGTCGGCCACCCACGAGCGCAGTGACCGAGAATCGGTCAAGGGCCGCGTAGGTGGCCGCACGCATGAGATCTCCCGGTTGATCGGCCGGTCGCTGCGGGCCTGCGTCGATCTGGCGGCCCTGGGCGAGAACACCATTGCGGTGGACTGCGACGTGCTGCAGGCCGACGGCGGTACCCGCACCGCCGCCATCACCGGTGCCTATGTGGCGCTGGCCGACGCGGTGACCTACCTGCGGGCGGTCGGCGGGCTGTCCGATCCGCAACCGCTGTCCTGCCAGATTGCCGCGGTGTCGGTCGGTGTCGTCGGCGGGCGGGTCCGGCTCGATCTTCCCTACGAGGAGGACTCGCGGGCCGAGGTGGACATGAACATCGTCGCGACCGATGCGGGGACGCTGGTCGAGGTGCAGGGCACCGCAGAGGGTGCGACCTACTCGAGGTCGACGCTCGATGCGATGCTCGACTCCGCGTTGGCCGGGATCCGCACGTTGACCGAGCTGCAGCGGGCCGCGCTGGCGGCGCCGTACCCGAAGGAACTTCCGGCGGCGGTCGCGCAGACCAAGGCGCCGTCCGCGAGGTCGGTGGCAGCCAAGGCCGTCACGGTGTCCGGGCCGATTTCGGGGTCGTCGTGACCCGGATCCTGCTGGCCACCCGCAACGCCAAGAAGCTGGGGGAGCTGCGCCGCATCCTGGGCGATCAGGTGACGGTACTGGGCCTGGCCGACGTCGCGGAGTTCCCGGAGGAACCGGAGACCGGCGCGACCTTCGAGGAGAACGCGGTGGCCAAAGCCGTGCAGGCGGCAGCGGAAACCGGCGAGATCTCCCTGGCCGACGACTCCGGTCTCGCGGTCGACGCGCTGAACGGCATGCCGGGTGTGCTGTCGGCCCGCTGGTCCGGCCAGCACGGTGCGGACGACGCCAACAACGCGTTGCTGCTGGCCCAGCTCCGCGACGTCCCTGAGGAACGGCGGGGTGCAGGCTTCGTCTGCGCGCTGGCGCTGGCGGTTCCCGGCGCCGAACCCGTCGTCCGGCGCGGCGAGTGGCGCGGCCGAATGGTGTGGGAATCATTGGGAGACAACGGCTTCGGCTACGACCCGCTGTTCGTCCCGAACGAGAGCGATGTGACCGGCGACGGCCGGACCTCGGCGCAGCTCACTGCCGCCGAGAAGGACCGGCTCTCGCACCGTGGCCTGGCTACCGCCCTGATGCTGCCCGACCTCAGGCGTGCGCTGGGGCTCGGCTGACCGGCCTACCGCTCACGTTGTGTCCAGCCGCTCGCACTAGCCGGCCTACTGCCGGGCCTCCGCCTGCGCTGCGTCCCGGCGGGCGAGGATCCGCCCGTCCCGCTTGCCGCTCGACCGAGCGATCATCGCCGCGACACTGGCGCCGAGCAGCACCAGTCCCAGCGCGAGCACGAACCCGGTCACCAGTGCGGTCGTCACCTCGCCGAGGTTCAGCACCGAGCGGACCCAGTCGCCGATGTGGCGATAGGCGTTGGCGTCGAACAGCGCCCACCCGCCCAAGCCGGTGAGCGCGATGCCCGGCAGCAGCGTCGACCACGGCGACCACCCGTTCAGCATGGTCGCGGCGAACAGCAGGAGCGCGCCGAGCAGCCCGAGACCGGAATCGCGGATCGACACCTTGCCCTGGGTCAGATTAAGACCGGCCGGGTAACCGAACCGCACCAGCAGATAGATCCCTCCGGCGGTCAGCAGCAGCCCGATCAGGGCACTGAGGAAGCCGCGCCCGACCCGCGACGAAGGCTTTTCCGGCACCATGCTCGACGGCGGCGGCGTCACGACGGTGGCAGGTGCGTAGGCGGCGGGATAGCCGGTCGGTGCGTACTCCGGCGTCGACTGCGGATAGACGGACGTGACGGCGGGCCCGGCGGCACTGGCGTCGTCGGCGTAGGCGGACGACCAACTGCTCCCTCGGTCGTCGCCGTAACGGCTGTGCTCCCGTGCCACTGCTGGCATGGGCGCCGAGAACGGATCGGGACGGTCGTCGGATGCCGTTGTAGCTGCTCCGGCCGGGGTGCCGAGGTCGACCTCGTCGTGGTCCGCCTTCCGGAGGTCAGGCGTCGACGAGGCGGCGCCGTAACCCGCTGCGGGCGGGCGGTCGAACTGCGTCTCATCGGCTGCACCGCCGCCGAAGCTGACGGTGGGGTCGTCGGCCGAACCGCCTGGCCTGTAGGGAGAACTCATCGTCGGTCACTCCTTGTTGCGGTATGTACCGGGCCGAGGAATTGTCGCATCCAGGTGCGTACCGTCCGGGAGGCGCGCGTGCCGTGGAACGACCGGCTTGGGTAGGTTGCTACCAGCACTTCCGGGGCGCCACCAGCACCGATCGGACAGGGGCAGGTCGATGCGAGGTATCACCGTCTTCACCGGCAGCGCCCATCCTGAACTGGCCGCCGAGGTCTGCGCGTATCTGGAGGTGCCGCTGGAACCGGCCCGGGTGCAGCGGTTCGCGAACGACTGCATCGAGGTGCAACTCCAGGCCAACTGCCGGGAGCGCGACGTGTTCATCATCCAGCCGCTGGTGGTGCCGGTGCAGGAGCACCTGGTGGAACTGCTGCTGATGCTCGATGCGGCCCGCGGCGCTTCGGCTGCGCGGACGACCGTGGTGATACCGCACTACGCCTATGCGCGGTCGGACAAGAAGGAAGCGCCGCGCATCTCGATCGGCGGGCGACTGGTCGCCGATCTGCTGGTCACCGCCGGCGCCTCCCGCGTGCTGGCAATGACGTTGCACTCGCCGCAGGTACACGGTTTCTTCAGCGTGCCCACCGATCACCTGCACGCGCTGCGCGAGCTGGCCGGCCACTTCCGCAGGTACGACCTGTCCAACTCCACGGTGGTGTCGCCGGACCTGGGCAACGCCAAGGAGGCGGCCGCGTTCGCCCGGATGCTCGGGGTGCCGGTGGCAGCCGGGGCCAAGCAGCGGTTTGCGAACGACGCAGTGAGCATCAGTGCCGTGATCGGCGACGTGGCGGGTCGGGACATCATCGTCCTGGACGACGAGATCGCGAAGGGCAGCACCATTCTCGAGTTGCTGGAACGGCTGCGGGAGCTGCGGTGCGGGTCCATCCGGGTGGCCTGCACCCACGGCCTGTTCGCCGGCGGAGCGTTGAAACGGAT
>CAXSEW010000484.1:0-3751 GCA_964236185.1 uncultured Nakamurella sp.
GCCGGCATGGGTGAGACGGAGCGACGACCCGCGTCCCCGACCTTCTCTTGCTCCATCATTGGCACCAAGTATGGGAGGTACCCGATAACTACTATTTTCGGGTACCTGCCCGGGCCGCCCCACATACTGGCCGGGTGGCGCTGGAATTGACCCTGATCGGACTTGGCTGGCTGCTCGCCGCTGGCTCGGCGGTGCTGTGGCTTCGGAAGTACCCTCAGCAAGCCCTCGGCCGTGGATACCCGAGCACTCAACGGCGGGGCTGGCGGGCGTACGCGCTCCTGACCGCCGCGGGCGGTTTTGTAGCGTTCGGCGGGGCTGGCCTGGAGAGTCGTCATCACTGGGCTTCACTGGCTGCCATGCCCCTGGCCTACGGTCCGGTCGTCATCCTCGCGTTCGTCGTTCCGGTACTCGCGCGCCGCCGACAAGTTCGGACGTCTGCACCCCACAACCCGCAGGGCCAGGACGGCGCGGCCGGACTTCCACCGACCGTGTAGCGCGGCATCGGACGGCCGAGCGGCACAGGGCGCGTTGCCTTGTGCCACCGGGCACTCGGACCCCAACCCGACGGGTCTGGGTCAGACGCCAAACCCGCAGCACGCTGTGTAACGCAACTCGTGTCCGCGTTACAACGTCTCGTAACCTCGGCGAGCATGCGGACACGGGTTACGGACACTTGCATCGCGAACCATCGTTTGCATGCCATTCTCACTGCAGCGCTCGGGCGACACAGTGACGGAGCCGTAGCTGGCAGTAGGATGGGACCTTTGCTCAGGGGGTGAGGTGGCTGGTGGTGAGGGTGGCGTAGGCGACGATGTTGCTTTCGTAGCTGCCGGCCTTGGGGTTGAAGTTGCCGCCGCAAGTGATCAGGCGGAGGCCGGGTTGGTTTATCTGACCGTAGACAGCGGCGGACGGAAACGTTGATTTCGGGTAGGAAACGACTCGTTGGACCGTGAAGACGGCGACGACCTGGTTGGTCAGGGTGATGCTGACGGCGGCTCCGGGTTGCAGCGCGCCGAGGTTGAAAAACACGCCTGGCCCGTACCTTGCGGAATCGACGTGGCCCAGAATGACTGTGGGGCCGATCTGTCCGGGAGTTGGCGAGTACTTGTACCAACCGGCATGGGAGTCCGGATCATCCAGCGGCGGGACCTGAATGGAGTTGTCCGGGTTGAGTCCGAGCTGCAGCAGGGTGGAGTGCACCCCGATGGACGGGATGGCCATCGACAGCGGTACGGACGCCTGCAACGTCAGTGGGGACGGCGCGGGTGTGGAGGGTGTGGCAGCGGTGCTTGGAGGTGTCGTTGGCGTCGGCGCTGTGACCGCCGGCGACTTCTGCGTGTGAGAGCTGCCAGTCAGTGGGCGCGGCGCCGATGCGCTGGTGAGGCCGGTGCCGGCAGAAACTGTGCTGGTCGTCGTCACCGTGACTACGGTGCCCGCCGCGGCGGGGTCGGCCTGGGCTGCGGTCGGCTGCGGCGGGTGCTGCTGACCGGCGATACCGACGCCCACCAGCGCTCCGCCGACACCGGCCAGCAGCACAGCCACGGCCCACCAAAGAATCAGGCGCCGCCGAACCGGTACACGCCCAGACCGTGACGTTCTGGTGGACATCATCGGTATCCCGCCCACGGCAGCTCAGGCCGATTCTAGCTGCCTGCGCACGGCCCTAGGCCTGCCCGTCGCCGCCGACAGTACTTCCGGCGGCGACGGTCGAAGATGTCCGAGCCTTGGCGGCGGCGATACCCGTGGCCACCGCCGCGCCCGCCAGCAGGGCGCCGCCGCCGATCACCAGGTCCCTATGCTGGAATCCGGCAGTGGAACCTCCGCCGGTGTCGGGTGCGCCAACAGGTATGGGCATCATCGGTGTCGCGGGGCCGGTGGCCGCCGAGTACGGGTCCGGGCTGTCGGGGACCGTCGCGGTGATCGCGATCCCGGCGCCGTTCTGCAGCGGGTCCCCCGGGAATTCGTAGAACGCGCCAGGAGTGGGGCCTTGGGTGCCGTACCTGATGCCCAACGATTCGTGGGCGGCCAGCGCCGTATCGGCGGTGCGGTACGGGTAGCTCTCAAATCCGCGGTTGTTCGGCGGGACCTGCGGCATGTGGGCGAGCATGCCCTGCGCGGACCGGGCCAGAACGCGGTGCTCCGCCTCGACGCCCAACGCTTCGGCGCACAGCCGGGCGCCGGCCGCATCGCCGGACTGCACGTACGAGGTCACCCCGACCAGATAGGCGCTGATTTCGATGTCCTCTTCTTTTTCGATCGACTGGAACAACCCGATCCCGCCGGCGCCGAAAGCCATGTCCGGGATCCAGATCTTCAAGCTCAGCGGTTGCGCGCCGATCTTCTGCAACGCCAGGTAGTGGTTGTACTCCGCCGTGACGGCAGCCCTGAGTATGGGCGCGAACTGGGCCGAGGGCGTTCCGGGGCTGCGTTTGATCGCCTCGGTCAGGAACGTGACACCGAAAGCTTCGACGCTGGCCAGCACCGCCCAGATGGAATCCGGGGCTGCTACCGACTTCAAGCCGGCGGCGGGCGCGGCCGCCGCGGCCGATGACGCGCCGACGCCGAGCAACGCCGTCCCCCCGGCCGCACCCAGCACCACAGCTGCCTGCCCCAGCAGCTTCCGCCTGGACGGCGTGTAGGGCACCGCGTCGTCGAACACTTCCTCCAACAAGGCGAAATCTTTGGCCGTGGCCGGTCGGGCTTCGTTGCGATCTGTCATTACATGCTCCTTCGGGGCGAGAAATGTGGTTTTAAATCCACTGCTCTACCTACTTGTTGACCTAGCAACCCGAACGGACTGCCAAGACTTATCGGTTGCTCAGCGGTCGACGACCGCCGCGCGGCGTCGACCGATGATCAGGACTCCCCCGGCCAGCATGATGAGGAGGATGCCCGCATTGAGCAGAACCGGCTGGGCGGTGACGGCGGCGCTGCCGCCGCCGGTGTCGGCGGATCCGACGGGCATGGCCCAGCCGCCGAACTGGTGTTCGGTGAGCCACATGGACAGTTGCGCCTGGAACTGGTCCTGGCTGTAGTGGAACGTCAACGCGTGCCCGGTGTCGGGGATCGTGACCGCGGTGATGTCGGCGACGCCGGTGAGCAGGGCGGCCTGCTTGTCGGCCGGGACCGGATAGATGGCGTCCTTCCCGCCGGTCAGCACCAACGTCGGCACGCTGATCTTGCCGATGTTCGCCAAGTCCGCGGCGACGGCGGTCTTGTAGGACAGGATGTCCCCGCACGGGTCCTCGCTGCGCATCGCGGCCACCTGGGCGACGACGGTCGGATCGGCGCCCGGCGTGTAGAAGTGGGCCTCGATGAATTTCTCCGGGGTGTCGGCGCCGAACCACACGTACCCGGTCGGACCGCTATCGCCGTGCTGCCGCATCCCGCCGGCCTGGCACTGCTGCGTGGCGATGGCCAGCGCTGACTGGGCGCCGAGGCTGACGTCGGTGTCGGAGTAGGACAGCACCATCAGGCCGTCGATGTCGCCGAACGTGTACGCCTCGGTCTGGGCGATGATGCTGCCGACGGAATGCCCGGCCAGCACGACCTTGCCGAACTTCGCGCTGCTGGCGCCGGTGGTGGTGTAGCTGCCGGCCTTGAGCTGCTGCACCTCCTGGTGGGCGATATCGGCGCGGGAGCCGAAGCAGATGTTTTCACCCACCGGTTTGTCGCTGGATCCGTAACCCAGCCGGTCGACGGTCACGGTGACGTGGCCGGCCTGCGCCTGCTCGTCGGCGAAGTTGTACCC
>CAXSEW010000485.1:0-3749 GCA_964236185.1 uncultured Nakamurella sp.
GAAACATCGATCATCCGGTAGTGCAGATGACCGTCCAGCTCCGGCATGTCGCGGGTGAGGAAGCCGCGGTCGGTGCCGATGGAGTTGCCGGCCAGCGGCGCCGTCCGCAGGTCCGGCACGTGCTCGCGGATGTACGCCAGCACCAGTTGCTCGGCCTCCGCCAGCGTCACTTTCGAGGCCCGCACCTCTTCCGTCAGGCCGGATTTCGCGTGCATCTGCTCGACGACGTCGGGCATGGCGGCCAGCGCCTCGTCGGAGGCGTGGATCACCACGTCGACGCCGTCGCCCAGCACGTTCAATTCGCCATCGGTGACCAGCGCCGCAATTTCGATCAGCGCATCGCTGCGCAGATCCAGGCCCGTCATCTCACAGTCCACCCACACCAGTCTGTCGTTCACGGATTCGACACTAGCCGCATCGGCGACTCCGACGTTTTCGAAGAGCTTGCCGCCGGTCGGCCTCCCGGCGCACCGCCGGCGTCGCCTGCAAGAATCACCGGGTGACCTCCTCCGCAGAAGCCGGCAGCGCCGCCGCCCAGATCGCCCATGGCTACGACACGACCGCGGCGAGCGTGACGCTCGGCGCCGTCGTGGTGGACGGGGTGGTGGACCCGGCGGCGCAGGTGCGCATTCCGCTGGCGATGTTCAACCGCCACGGCCTGGTCGCCGGCGCCACCGGCACCGGGAAGACGAAGACGCTGCAACTCATTGCCGAGCAGCTCTCCGCCGCGGGGGTGGCCGTCGTGATACCGGACGTCAAGGGCGACCTCACCGGAATGGCCGTCGCGGGCACCAGCAACGACCGCATCGCCCAGCGGGCCACCGACACCGGCGACGAGTGGGCCGGCAGCGCCTACCCGGTCGAGTACCTGTCGCTCGCCGGGCAGGGCGACGGCGTCCCGATCCGTGCCACGCTGGACTCCTTCGGGCCCATCCTGCTGTCGAAGGTGTTGGGCCTCAACGCCACCCAGGAGTCGACGCTCGGGCTGGTCTTCCACTTCGCCGACCAGAAGCACCTGCCGCTGCTCGACATCGAGGACCTGCGGGCCGTCATCCGACATCTCACCAGCAAGGAGGGGAAGGCCGATCTACAGGAGCTCGGCGGCGTGTCGAGTGCGACCGCGGGCGTCATCCTGCGGGCCGTCACCAACCTGCAGGCGCAGGGCGGCGACGTGTTCTTCGGTGAGCCCCAGCTGGACGTGGCCGACCTGCTCCGCACCGCTGCCGATGGCCGGGGAATCGTGTCCCTGCTCGAAGTGGCCAACTTGCAGAGCCGGCCGGAGCTGTTCTCCGCCTTTCTGATGTGGTTGCTGGCGGAGCTGTTCGAGGAACTCCCCGAGGTCGGCGACATCGAGAAGCCCAAGCTGGTGTTCCTCTTCGACGAGGCGCACCTGCTGTTCGCCGATGCGTCCAAGGGGCTGCTGCAGGCGGTCCAGCAGACCGTCAAGCTGATCCGCTCGAAGGGCGTCGGCGTCTTCTTCTGCACCCAGCTGCCCACCGATGTGCCCGGGCCGGTGCTGTCCCAGCTCGGTGCCCGGATCCAGCACGCGCTGCGTGCCTTCACCCCGGACGATCAGCAGGCGCTGACGGCGACGGTCCGCACCTACCCGACCAGCAAGGTGTACGACCTGGCGACGGCGCTGACCAGCCTGGCGACCGGTGAGGCGATCGTGACCGTGCTCAGCGAGACCGGGACACCGACGCCGGTGGCCTGGACACGTATCCGGGCGCCGAGGTCGCTGATGGGACCCGCAGAGCCGGCGGCAGTGGCTGCGGCCATCGCCGGCTCACCGCTGCAGGCGAAGTACGGCCAGGCGATCGACCGGGAGTCTGCCTACGAGATGCTGACCGGACGGTTGGCCGCCGGCTCGGCGGCCCCGGCCGCACCGGGACCGGTCACCGACGACCCGCTTCCGCCGGTGGGGCTGCCGCCGATCACGCTGCCGCGGCCGTACCCGGCGCCGTCCGGACTGCCGTCCGACTGGACGCAGACGCAGGCGCAGGCGCCCGAGCCCGCGGAACGGTCGTCGGCAGGCGAGATCCTCGGCAACGTGATGTCCAGCCCGGTGGTCGGGTCATTCCTGCGCTCGCTCGGCACGTCGCTGGGCGGCGCTTTCGGCCGGTCGATCACCGGGACGCGGACCCGCCGCCGACGCCGTTGAGCAGCGTGCTCAGATCTCCTGGTTGACCGGCAACATCACCAGGTCGCGGATGCCGACGTGCGCTGGTCTGGTGAGCATGAACAGGATGGCTTCGGCGACATCCTCGGACCGGATCCCGGCGCCTGCGGCCACCTGATCGTCGATCTCGGCCCGGTCGGTGATCTGCCACAGGTCGTTGAGCACCCGCCCGGGCGCGACCGCCCCGAGCCGGATCCCGGACCCGACGAGCTGCCGGCGGACGCCGTGCACGAATGCCTGGACGGCATGCTTGGACGCCGAATACACCGGTTCCCAGGAAATGGCCTGGTGGCCGGACACCGAACTGGTCACCACGATGTCGCCGCCGCGCCCCGCCTCCCGCATCGCCACCACCGCTGCATGCACCGTGTTGAGCACGCCGGACACGTTGGTGGCGATCAGCTGGTCGAAATCGGCGGTGGCGCCGTCCCAGATGTCGCCGGGCAGGTAAACACCCGCGTTAGCGACGACGATGTCGATCGAATTGAAGCGGGAGATGGCCGCCTGCACCAGCTCTCGACCGGAATCCGGCGCCGCGACGTCCAGCACCAGCGTCGCCGACGGGCCGGGCAACCCGGCTGCGGCGGACTCGAGCCGCGCCGCTTTCCGGCCGGCCAGCAGCACGGTGGCACCCGCGGCCGACAACGCCTGTGCGGTAGCCAGTCCGATACCCGAGCCGGCGCCGGTGATGGCCGCGACCTTGCCGTGCATGGACATCGACGGTAACGACATCGACGCGGTGACGGATGATTCCGGCGCACCGTGTTCAGACAATCGAGTACCCGCCGTCGATCACGATCGATTCTCCGACGATGTACTGCGAGACATCCGACGCCAGGAAGGCGACCAGTCCGTCGAGATCAGCCGGCTGACCCATCCGCCCGGCCGGCACCAGCGATTCCCAGTACTTGCCGAGATCGGCGTTGGTATCCAGGAACTGCTTGGTCATGTCCGACAGGAAGTAGCCGGGCGCCACCGCGTTCACCCGGATCCCCTTCGAGATCCACTCCACCGCCAAAGATCTGGTGAGCTGATCGACAGCCGCCTTGGATGCGTTGTAGGACACTTGGCGCTGCGGGATGTTGACGACGAACGCCGACATGGACGACACGTTGACGATGGCCCCCTTGCCGCCGCCGGCGAGCACGGCGCGGGCGAACGCCTGGCAGCTGAAGAAGGTCCCGGTCAGATTCACATCGATCACCCGGCGCCAGGCGTCGGGCGTCACATCGACCGACTCGCCCCAGGTGGTGATCCCGGCGGCATTGACCAGGATCGACGGCACACCCAGCGAACCGGAGACGGCTGCGAAAGCGCCGGCCATCGAATCGGCGTCCGTCACGTCCGCCGGAATCCCAACGGTGCGTACCGATCTCTCGTTCGCCAATCGGGCAGCGCTGTCGCCGACCTCCGGCAGGACGTCCAGCAGGGCGATCTCGACCCCGTGCGCGGCAAGGGCTCCGGCCATCTGGTAGCCCAAGCCGCGGCCGCCGCCGGTCACCACGGCGATCTTGCCGGAGAGGTCCTCGTACATGTCTGCTCCTTGTCGGGCGCTGGTGTGCTGGGCCGA
>CAXSEW010000486.1:0-3726 GCA_964236185.1 uncultured Nakamurella sp.
GGGCGCGACTGCTGCGCCGCGGGCGTGCCGAACGGCGCCGGGCCAGGCCGGATGCGGTGCTGGTCGGGTACCTGGCTCATTTCGACGTGCACCTTGCCGCCCGGGTGTTCCGCGGCTCGCCGATCGTGCTCGACCACCTCATCTTCGCCGCCGGCACTGCGGTGGACCGGGGGGCTAAGCCGGGTCTGATCACCCGGGCGCTGCAGCAGGTGGACCGGCGGGCACTGGCCGCAGCCGATGTCATCGTGCTGGACACCGACGAACATGCCGCCAGGGTGCCGGCCGAGCTGTCCGACCGCACGGTGGTGGCCCCGGTCGGCGCCGACGCGCAGTGGTTCGCGGCCGGTGAGCACGCTGTCGGTGAACCTGGGACCGGCGAGCCGGTCAAGGTGGTGTTCTTCGGGCTGTACACGCCGTTGCAGGGCGCGCTGGTGATCGGCCGGGCACTGGCCGGTCTGGCCGCCCGGGGCATCGGCGCCGACCGGCTGCAGATCACCATGATCGGTACCGGCCAGGACCTGACGGCCGCACGGCAGGCGGCCGGCCCGGATGCTCCGGTGAAGTGGATCGACTGGGTACCACCGGCGGAGCTTCCGGCGCTGGTCGCCGCCCACCACGTGGCGCTGGGCATCTTCGGTACCACGCCGAAGGCCGCACACGTGGTGCCCAACAAGGTGTACCAGTCCGCCGCCGCCGGTTGCGCCATCGTCACCTCCGACACCGCGCCACAGCGGCGGGCGCTGGACGGCCACGCCGAACTGGTCCCGGCCGGGGATGCCGCGGCGTTGACGTCCGCCCTGATTGCCCTGGTGACGGACCCTGAACTGCTGGCCGCCCGCCGTCGGCAGGCCCGCCAACTCGCCGCCGACTCGTTCGCCGGTGGCGCCGTCGCGGACGGTCTGGCCGCTAAGCTGCGCTCTGTGTCCTCCGCCAAGACCGCCGGACGTCCGGCCGCCCCCGTCGCCCCGCTGACGCCCCGCGCCGCGCTCCGGTGGCCGTTGATCAAGCGTGCGATGCGGCAGACCCGGCCCTCCAGCATCCTGGAGGTCGGCTGCGGACAGGGGGCCATGGGCGCCCGGCTGGCGGGTCTGTCGGCCGACTTCACCGCGGTCGAACCCGACGAGGCGTCCTACACCATCGCCAAGGGCCGGATCGAGCCGCGCGGCGGCGAGGTCTACAACTGCATGTCGGACGACATCCCGGGCAACGAGGTCTTCGACGTGGTGTGCGCCTTCGAGGTGCTCGAGCACATCGAGGACGATGCGGCCGCCCTGCAGTCCTGGGCCGCCAGGACGCACCTGGGCGGACACCTGGTGCTGTCCGTCCCCGCCTGGCAGCACATGTACGGCCCGTCGGACAAGGCGGTCGGCCACTACCGCCGCTACTCGCCCGACGAGTTGGTCGACAAGCTGCGGGCAGCCGGTTTCGAACCGGTGTGGACCAAGCTCTACGGCTGGCCGTTGGCGTACCTGCTGGAGGCGATCCGCAACCGGGTGGCCGACGGAACCCCGCACTACGAAGGTGCTGTGGAGGATCAGACTGCGCTGTCCGGACGCTGGCTGCAGCCGAGCAAGCGGCTCTCGGAGGTTGCGATCACGGTCGGCATCTTCCCGTTCCAGGTGCTCCAGCGACTGGTGCAGAGCAAGGGCAACGGCATCGTCTCCCTTGCCCGCCGCGTGCGGTGAGGCGGCGCGGCACCATTGCATCCCTGCGGCGGTCGACCTACGACCGCCCGACGGTGACGGTGGCTGCGCTTGCCGTGCCCGTGCTGATCGTCAAACTGGTGGTCGCGGCCCGCACCTTCGGCACCAAGGACATGCTCCACTGGGCGGATTTCACCGCTGGCGTTCGCGCCGCCGGGCCGGTGGACATCTACGGCCTGACCTTTCCGCACTCGTTCTACAACCATCCGCCGTTGATGGGGTACGTGCTGTGGTTCGTCAACGGGCTCGAGGACATCGGCATTTCCGACAATTTCTCGATCCGGGCGCTGGCCAGCCTGTGCGACGTGGGTTCGGCGTTCGTCCTGCTCGCGCTGCTGCGTCGTCGCCGGCCGTTGAAGCAGGCCACCCTCGCGGCCGCGCTGCTGGCGTTGAGCCCGGTGTTGCTGCTGGTGTCCGGCTTCCACGGCAACACCGACCCCGACTTCGTGTTCCTGACACTGCTGGGCCTGTATCTGCTGGCGGATCGCCGGCTCCCGCTCTACGCCGGGGTGGTGCTGGCGTTGGCGATCGGCGTCAAGATCGTGCCGATGGTCGTCCTGCCGGCCGTCGCCGTCTACGCGTGGAAGCGCGGGCGACGGACCCTGCTGCTGCTGGCGGCCGGCTTCCTGGCGACCTTCGCGCTCACCTGGGGGCCGGCGCTGCTGACCCAGTTCCAGCCGGTCAAGGCGCAGGTGCTGGGCTACGCCGGTAACGGCTACTCGCTCTGGGGCGTCATGCAGATCGGCCACTGGCTCGGCGATCCCGGGTGGGTGGCGGTGCTCGGCGGTCCGGGAAGAATCGGCCTGGTGCTGGTCTGTGCGCTGCTCCCGGCCCTGGCGGTGTGGTTCCGGCCGGCGGTTCTGCTGCCCGCCACCGCCTGGTCGCTGTTAATGTTTCTCGCCTTCGCGACGACCTTCGGTGTGCAGTACCTGGTCTGGGCGGTCGCCGTCGCCTACCTGGTCGATCTGTGGTGGGCCACCGCCTACAACATCTCGGCCGGCATCCTGCTGGCGGTGATCTACAACCGGTGGTCCGGCGGGCTGCCCTGGGACTACGCCGACCCGACGCCCTTCACCAACGGTGAGAAGATCGGGTTGCTGGTCCCCTGGGGAGTACTGCTGGTGTTGACCGCCCTCGCCACGGTGGCGATCGTCCGGGGCCGGCCGGAGGCCGCTTCGCTGCCGGAGCAGCGACCGATCCTCGGTAGGCAGGCGGTCCGCGGCAAGCAACCGGTACCGACTGCGCAACGTCCGACACAAGGCATCAACTGATGGGAATCCATATGCAGCAGCACAACGCGCAGAACCCGCGCATCGGCATCATCGTGGTTGCGTTCAACGCCGAATCCACGCTGCGGGAGACGCTGGACCGGATCCCGCTGGAGTTCCGCAGCCGGATCGACGAGGTCATCATCTGCGACGATGCCAGCAACGATCTGACCTTCGAATACGGCCGCGAGTGGGCCACCCGGGCCGACACACCCCGGACCATCGTGCTGCGCCACACCAAGAACCTCGGCTACGGCGGCAACCAGAAGGCCGCCTACACGATGGCGCTGGAGCACGGCATGGACATCGTGGTGCTGCTGCACGCCGATGGGCAGTACGCGCCGGAAAGCCTGCCGGAGATCATCGCGCCGTTCCTGACCCCCGACTGCGCTGCCGTGTTCGGCTCCCGGATGATGGACCCGGGCGCCGCTAAGACCGGCGGCATGCCGTTCTACAAGCGGCTGGGCAACCGGGTGCTGACCCGCTTCGAGAACGGCGTGCTGGGCACCGCACTCACCGAATTCCACTCGGGCTATCGGGCCTACCGGACCAGCATCCTGCGGGCGATCCCGTTCGAGGCCAACAGCGACGGGTTCGACTTCGACACCCAGATCATCGCGCAGGTGCTGCATGCCGGCGGCACCATCACCGAGGTACCGATCCCGACCTATTACGGCGACGAGATCTGCTACGTCAACGGAATGAAGTACGCCAAGGACGTCGTCCGGGACGTGCTGGAGTACCGGCTGGCCGTG
>CAXSEW010000487.1:0-3722 GCA_964236185.1 uncultured Nakamurella sp.
TCCGGCGGTGGCGGCGGCGGTGGCGGCTTCAGCCTCGGCAAGGGCGGGCTCGCCGGCGGCGGCCTCGGCATCGTCGGCGTCCTGATCTTCGTCGCCATCCAACTGTTCTCCGGCGGCAGCAGCACCGGTTCCAGCGGCGGTGGGGCGCTCGGCAACGCCATGGGACAGCTCGCCGGTGGAAATACGCAGAACACTGCCGTCAACTCCGGTCAACTCAACTGCTCCGCCGGGGTGACCAGCAGCGACGACTGCGAGGTGCTGGCCATCGTGAACTCCGTCCAGGCCTACTGGTCACAGCAGCTGGCCCGTTCCGGCACGACCTACACGAAGTCCAACACCGTCTTCTTCACCGGTTCCACCCCCACCGGCTGCGGCACCGGCGAGACCGGCATGGGCCCCTTCTACTGCCCCAGCGACGCCAAGGTCTACATCGATCTCAGCTTCTGGTCGGAGCTGAAGACCCAATTCGGCGCCAACGACTCGCTGTTCACCCAGGCCTACGTGCTGGCCCACGAGTACGGCCACCACGTGCAGGACCTGCTCGGTACCAACTCGCGGGTCGGCACGGCCACCGGCGCCAGCTCGGGTTCCGTCCGCCTCGAGCTTCAGGCCGACTGCTACGCCGGCGTCTGGGCGCAGCACGCGTCGACGGTGGCCGGCAGCGACGGTCAGATCCTGATCAGCGACATCACCCAGACCGACGTCGACAACGCGCTCGACACGGCGGGCAAGATCGGCGACGACTACATCCAGACCAAGCTCGGCAGCGGTCAGGTCGATCAATCGCAGTTCACCCACGGATCCTCGGCCCAGCGGCAGAAGTGGTTCAGCACGGGTTACCGGTCGGGCGACCCGGCCGCATGCAACACCTTCGACACCAGCAACCTCGGCTGACCCCGCAACCTGCGCAGCCTGCCGGACGGCGGCTAGCGACCGAATGCGGCCCGGCAGGCGTCGAACCCGGCGACCTGCACCGCCCACGGCGGCCGGGCGAAGGTGTCGGCCGTGACCACCAGGCGTTGCTCAACGGCGCGCTCGCCGGGACGGCGCTGCTGCACGGCGTCGCCGTTGGGCAGGTAACCGATCTTGCGGGACACCGCCAACGATGCCGGGTTGTCCAAGAAGGCGGCGCTCTCCGCCCGTGTCGCCTTGAGATGGTCGAAGGCGAAATCCAGCACAGCGCGGCGCATCTCGGTGCCGAAGCCCTGACCGTGATGGGCCAACCCGAGCCAGGAGCCGGTGCTCACCATGGCGGTCACGGAGAAATGCTCGCCGCTGAGCTCCTGGGTGCCGAGCAACGCCCCGCTGGAGCGGACGGCGAAGTGCACGGACCAGTCGTCGGGTTGGCTCGCCGCCCGGGACCGCCAGTGGTGGCGCAGCGTCTTGTCGATGAGCTCCTCGCGCGGGGCGTCCGTCCACGGCGTCAGGAACGGCATGCTCGCCGGGGAGTGGATACCGGCCAGCACGAGGTCGACCAACTCGGCCAGGTCGTCGTCGGTGACCGGCCGCAGGATCAGCCGGGGTGTCGCCAGCCGCAACCCGAACACCGGCCAGTGCCTGGTCAGCGCATCCCTACAGGTCATCGTCATGACCGACAGCCTGCCATCCGGTCTACGCTGCGCAGCCGCCGCGCGGCACCGGTGCCGGCCGGGCCCGATTACCCTCGACAGATGCTTGCCATCACGCAGCGGGAGTTCGGCGGACCGGACGTGCTTGCCCTGACCGAGGTAGCCGACCCGGCGGTCGGCGACGGCGACGTACTGATCGAGGTCGCTGCCTGCGCGGTCAACCGCGCCGACCTGATGCAGCGCGAAGGTCACTATCCCCCGCCGGCCGGGGCCTCGCCGATCCTCGGCCTGGAGGTCTCCGGCACCATCGCCGCGATCGGCAGCGACGTGACCGGGTGGCAGCCCGGCGACGAGGTGTGCGCATTGCTGTCCGGCGGCGGCTACGCCCAGCGGGTCGCCGTACCGGCGACCCAGGTGCTGCCGGTGCCGACGGGTGTCTCGGTGGTGGACGCGGCCGGACTGCCCGAGGTGGCCTGCACGGTCTGGTCGAACCTGATGATGCGGGCCGGGCTACGCGCCGGTCAGGTGCTGCTGGTGCACGGCGGGGCCTCCGGCATCGGCACCATGGCCATCCAGGTGGGCAAGGCGGCCGGCGCCACGGTGGCCATCACGGCCTCGCGCGACGCCGCCCTCGCCAGGTGCGCCGAACTCGGCGCCGACATCGGCATCAACTACGCCGACGACGACTTTCTACAGGCGTTGCTGGACGCCACCGACGGGCACGGGGCAGATGTCATCCTCGACGTCGTCGGCGCACAGTATCTAGAGCGCAACGTCTCCGCGCTCGCCACCGACGGAAGCCTGGTCATCATCGGAATGCAGGGCGGCAACCGGGCCGAGCTGGACATCGGGGCCCTGCTGGCCAAGCGCGGCGCGGTCATCGCCACCGCGCTCCGCAGCCGACCGGCCACCGGAGCCGGCTCCAAGGCGGAGATCGTCGCGGCGGTGCGCGCCTCGCTGTGGCCGCTGATCGCGGCCGGCACGGTGAAGCCGGTCATCGACGCGGTGCTGCCGCTGGCCGAGGCGGGCGTGGCGCACCGGCGGATGGCCGAGGGTGGTCACTTCGGCAAGCTCCTGCTCCAGGTCGGCTGACCCGTTTCCGCCGTGGCACCGCAGGTTGACAGGCATGCTGACGGGTGACCAGAGCTGATGACCGGCTCGAACGAGATCAGGAGTACGCGAAGAATGATCGAGCATGAGTGACCAGGAGCATCGGTTCGTCGTGGTCGACCCCGATGGGCAACCCGACGGCGTGGCCCAGGATGTGGACAACCGGCCGGACGACGGCGGCGACCCGGGAGCGGCGATCGGTGAGCCCGCCAAGGTCATGCGGATCGGCACGATGATCAAGCAACTGCTCGAGGAGGTCCGGGCAGCTCCGCTGGACGACGCCAGCCGGGTACGGCTCAAGGAAATCCACGCGGCTTCCGTCCGAGAGCTCGAGTCCGGACTGACGCCGGACCTCCGCGAGGAACTGGAGCGGCTGACCCTCCCGTTCACCGAGGACTCGGTGCCCAGCGACGCCGAACTCCGCATCGCGCAGGCGCAACTGGTCGGGTGGCTCGAGGGCGTGTTCCACGGGCTGCAGGCGGCGCTGGTCGCTCAACAGCTGGCGGCGCGGTCCCAACTGGAGCAGATGCGTCGCGGCGCCCTGCCACCGGGCGGCGGATCAGCTTCCGGACCGCAGGGCGGCGCCACCGGTACCGGTCAGTACCTGTAGCCCACGCAAGCCGGCCCTTCGAGTGGGAAATTGCCTGCGCCGGTCAAACGGTGCACTATCGGCGCATGTCACTCGTCATCGTGCTCATCGTCCTGGCCATCCTTTTCGGTATCGGCGGCCTCGTGCTGACCGGCCTGAAGTGGCTGCTCATCATCGCGGTCATCCTGCTGATCGCCGGCGTCGTCCGCGGCTTCCTGGCCCGCGGCAACTCGAGG
Source organism: uncultured Nakamurella sp. (assembly GCA_964236185.1). Lineage (GTDB taxonomy): Bacteria > Actinomycetota > Actinomycetes > Mycobacteriales > Nakamurellaceae > Nakamurella. The sequence continues at coordinate 3,504 of CAXSEW010000487.1, forward strand.
GTCTGACCGGCGTCGGACCGCCGCGAGGATGCGGAGCTCGCCGCTCCGCATCCTCGCGACCCACCCTCGACCGGCCTACAGGGCGCGGGTGTGTCCTGCGCCCGGCTGCGTGGTCTGCGGCCGGACCGGCAGCGGATGCGGGTCCCCCGGCTTGGTCGGGGCCGGGCCGGTGTCGCGCACCCCACCGGAATCGATGGCTGCCGGCCCCTGCTCCCGCAT
>CAXSEW010000488.1:0-3695 GCA_964236185.1 uncultured Nakamurella sp.
GCCGTCCACTTCATCGTCACCACCGACCGGGAGCACCCGGTCACGCTGGATCGGGCCGGCGAGGCCGATCTGAACAAGGCCCTGCGCGCCACCATCCGCACCTGGGAGGACCGGCTGGTCGCCGCCGTGGTCGGCGGCGACGAGGACCTGGACACCGCGGCCGCACTGACCCGCTACGGCGAGGCCTTCGACGAGGCATACAAGGAGGACCACCAGGTCGACGACGCCGTGCACGACCTCCGGCAGCTCGACGCCCTGGCCGGCCCGGACGATCTCGGACTGGCATTCGTCGTGCCCCAGGCCGGCCCAGGCGTTGCCGACGGATCCACCGGTGGTCTGTTCCGGCTCCAGCTGTACGTCACCGGTGCCACCATCACCCTCTCGCGGGTGCTGCCGGTGCTGCAGAGCCTGGGCGCCGAGGTGCTCGACGAACGGCCGTACCAGGTCCGCCGCTCCGACGGAACAGCCTCGCGCATCTACGATTTCGGGTTGCGGTTCGGGTCCGCGCTGGTGCCTGACGCGGACCGGATGCCGGTCATCCGGGAGCGGGTGTCGCGCGCCTTCCTCGCGATGTGGAACCGAAAGGCCGAGGTCGACGGGTTCAACGCCCTGGTGCTGCTCGCCGGCCTGGACTGGCGGCAGACGGCGGTGCTGCGGGCCTATGCGCACTACCTGCGGCAGATCGGCTCGCCGTACACGCAGGGGTACGTGGAGCAGGTCCTGGCCGCCAATCCGCCCATCACCGCGGATCTGGCCGCACTGTTCGGTGCCCGGTTCGACCCGGAGGCGTTCCCGGGCGACGCCCCGCCCGGCGACGCCGGCATGAGCGCCACCCGGTCGGCCGCGATCGATCAGCTCACTGCGAGCGTCACCGCGGCGCTGGACGCGGTGACCAGTCTGGACGCCGACCGCATCCTGCGTATGTACCTCGACCTGATCAACGGAACCGAGCGCACCAACGCCTACCGCACCGACAGCGACGGCCTGCGCGGGACGCTGTCGTTCAAACTCGACCCGCACCGCATCCCGGGTATTCCCAAACCTGTTCCAGCACATGAGATCTGGGTGTACTCGCCGCGGCTGGAAGGCGTGCACCTGCGGTTCGGTGCGGTCGCCCGCGGCGGGCTCCGCTGGTCGGACCGCCCGGAGGACTTCCGCACCGAGGTGCTGGGTCTGGTCAAGGCGCAGGAGGTGAAGAACGCCGTCATCGTGCCGGTCGGCGCCAAGGGTGGCTTCGTCCTCAAGCAGCAGCCGGCGCCCACCGGCGACCCGCTGGCCGATCGCGACGCCCTGCAGGCGGAGGGTGTTGCCTGCTACCGGCTCTTCATCGCCTCGTTGCTCGACCTCACCGACAACCGTGTCGCCGGCGCCGTTGTGCCGCCCCCATCGGTGGTGCGCCACGACGCCGACGACTCCTATCTCGTCGTCGCGGCGGACAAGGGCACCGCCACCTTCTCCGACATCGCCAACGGGGTGGCGGCCGACTACGGCTTCTGGCTCGGCGACGCGTTCGCCTCCGGCGGTAGCGTCGGGTACGACCACAAGGCCATGGGCATCACCGCCCGAGGCGCGTGGGAGTCGGTGAAGCACCACTTCCGCGAGATGGGCGTCGACACCCAGGCCCAGGACTTCACCTGCGTCGGGGTGGGCGACATGTCCGGCGACGTGTTCGGCAACGGCATGCTGCTGTCCCCGCACATCCGACTGCTGGCCGCCTTCGACCACCGGCACATCTTTCTCGACCCGAACCCCGAGCAGGCGACGACCTTTTCGGAGCGGCAGCGGCTCTTCGACAAGCCGAGGTCGTCCTGGGCGGACTACGACCGATCGCTGCTCTCCACCGGTGGCGGCATCTGGCCGCGCACCGTCAAGAGCATCGCAGTCTCCGACCAGATGCGGACGTCGCTGGGCATCGCGCCGGAGATCTCCCTCCTCGCGCCCGTCGACCTGATCCGGTGCATCCTGCTGGCGCCGGTGGACCTGCTGTGGAACGGCGGCATCGGCACCTACGTGAAAGCAGCCGGCGAAACCCACGCCGCGGCCGGGGACAAGGCCAACGACGCGGTCCGGGTGAACGGCGCCGAGCTGCGGGCGAAGGTGGTCGGCGAAGGCGGGAACCTGGGCGTCACCCAGCTCGGCCGGATCGAGTACGCCCGCAGCGGTGGCCGCATCAACACCGACGCGATCGACAACTCGGCCGGGGTGGACACCTCCGACCACGAGGTCAACATCAAGATCGCGCTGCAGCCGGCGCTGGCCGACGGTGTGCTGTCGGCGGAAGGTCGCGATGAGCTGCTCGCGTCGATGACGGACGGTGTCGCAGCCCTGGTGTTGGCCGACAACACCGCCCAGAACAGGGTTCTCGGGGTCTCCCGGCACCACGCGGTACCGATGCTCTCGGTCCACTCCCGGCTGATCGACTCGCTGGTCGCTTCCGGTCGGCTGGACCGGGAGCTGGAGTTCCTACCCACGCACACCCAGATCAACGCCCGGATCGCCGTCGGCGAACCGCTCACCTCGCCCGAGTTGTCGGTGCTGCTGGCCTACGTCAAATCCGCACTGTCGACTGCGATGCTGGCGCAGGGCCTGCCTGACGAGCCGGCGTTCGCGCGCCGGCTGGCGGCCTACTTCCCCGAAGAATTGCGCCGAGCGGCGGCCGACGGAGTCGTCGACATCGCCGCTCATCCGCTGGCCCGGCAGATCGTCACCACCACCACGGTGAACGAGGTGGTCAACGGGGCCGGCATCACCTACGCCTTCCGCCTGCAGGAGGAGACGAACGCCTCGTACCCGGACGCCATCCGGGCCTATGCGGTGGCCACCGCGGTGTTCGGCCTGCCGCAGCTCTGGGCCGACATCGCCGCGCTGGACAACGCGATGCCCTCGGCGTGCCAGGACGAGCTGTACCTGGAGGTGCGGCGGTTGCTCGACCGCAGCGCCCGCTGGTTGCTCAGCCACCGCCCCGCGCCGCTGGACGTGGCCGCCGAGGTCGACCGCTACGCCGACGCCGTGGTCGCGTTGACGCCCCGGATGCCCCGGCTGGTGCGCGGCGTCGAACACGAGAACGTCCGCTCCGATGCCGCCCGGCTGTGCGATCTCGGCGCACCCGCCGAGCTGGCCAACCGGGTCTCCTACTGCCTGTACACCTTCAGCGTGCTCGACATCGTCGAGGTCGCCAACCAGGTCGGCGCCGATCTGGGCGTGACGGCCGACATGTACTACGCGCTGTCCGCTCATCTGGATTTCGACGCCATCCTGTCCGCCGTCACCGCCCTGGAACGCGGCGACCGGTGGCACGCGCTGGCCCGGCAGGCGCTGCGCAACGACCTCTACCGCTCGATGCGCCAGATCACCGCCGACGTGCTGACCGACACCGACCCCGCCGCGGACGTGCTGGCCCGGATCGCGAAGTGGGAGGACGACAACGCGGCGAAGCTCGCCCACGTCCGGTCGACGCTGTCCGACATCGCCGCCGCCGGCGCCGGCGACCTGGCAGCGCTGTCGGTGGCGGCCAGTGAAGTACGGTCCATCATCCATTGATGCGCTGACCCTGCGCCCAACGCCGCCTCCATCGACCCCGAGAACGTGAAAGGCCGACCGTGAACAAGCACCACCCGTCGGGCCCGCGCTACACCACTGCGGTGCGGGTTCGCTGGTCGGACCTGGATGCCTACGGCCATGTGAACAACGCCAGA